>JAJDWM010000538.1 GCA_022825595.1 Bryobacterales bacterium
CTTCGATCAGGCGTACACGTCCTGCACGTTCTGCTCAGTGTCCGATCCCCTCGCCGGTCTGTCCGAACTGAAGCGCGTGCTTCGGCCAGGAGGCTTGCTGCGCATGTTCGAGCACACCGCCAGCTCGCTGGCGCCCCTGAATGCGATGCTACACGCCTGCACGGCAGTCACCGCCCGCTTCGGGCCCGCCATGAACCGCCCGACGGTGGACACCGCGGAACGCGCAGGCTTTGAGATCGTGAACGTGCAGAACTGCTACTTGGACGTGCTGAAGTTCGTCGAGGCTCGCCGGTCGCCCGGGTGCTGACTCAACCTTCGTTCATCGACGGCCCCAAGTAGTCCACTTGGCCGCGGAAGATGGCCCCTTCTTCGACTCGGATCTCCACTGTTGCCAGCTTTCCGACCATGTTCGCCGTCCTGGCCAGCGAAGCCCTTTTCCGCCCGACCACCGTGCCGCGCATGTAGCCCTTCACCGCCACCGAGGCCGCTTCGATGGTTGCTTCCACCCGCGCCGTCTCGCCAACGACGACATGCTGGCCATCCGCCTTGAGATCTCCCTCGAACCTGCCCTCGATCTCGATGGATTCCTTGGAGACCAGATTGCCGGAAAGCCGGCAGCGCGAGCCCAGGCGGCAGCCGCCTCCTCCGGCATCTGAGGACTGCCTCGAAGGCCGTCGAGCTTCTCGTATGGGCCTACCCCTAGGAACGGCCGATGACGCGTCGCTGTTCTTCACCGTCTGTTCAGTCTAGCAAGTCACGGCGGGAGCCGCGATGGGATTTAGGTCCGGTCCTTGGGGACTCCCGCGGGTGGGCGCTTGGGCCATTCTGGTATCGTGCGTGCGTCCAGGGGCGACCCTCCGGTGAAGCCGTTGACCAAGCTGGCGGGAGTTCCGCATCCTGCATGAAGATCCGCGCACTCGAGACGATCCGACTCGGGGAATTCCCCAACCTGCTCTGGGTCCGCGTGCACTCCGACGAGGCCGTCGTTGGCCTTGGGGAGACCTTCATGGGAGCCTCTGTCGTTGAGGCGTACTTGCACGACGTCGCCGCTCCCCTGCTCTTGGGCGAGGACCCTCTGGAGATCGAGCGGATCGCCCGCAGGTTGGTCGGGTACCTCGGCTTTCGCTCAACCGGCGCTGAAATGCGCGGCAACTCCGCCATCGACCTTGCGCTCTGGGACTTGTGGGGCAAGGCGACGCGGCAGCCCGTGTACCAGCTGCTGGGCGGGGCATTCCGGCGGAGTGTGCGGGTCTACAACACATGCGCGGGCTACAGGTACATTCGCGCACCGGGCCAAGCGGTGGCCAACTGGGGCCTGCCGGAAGCGCCCGAGCTTCCATATGAGGATCTGGACGCGTTCCTGCACCGCGCCGGGGATCTGGCCCACAGCCTTCTCGAGCAGGGCGTCACCGCAATGAAGATCTGGCCGTTCGATCCCTACGCCGAGGCTTCGGCGGGCCTCTACATCTCGCCCGGTGACCTCAGGAGGGCGCTCGACCCGTTCGAGGCGATCCGCGGCGCGGTAGGGGACCGAATGGACATCATGGTCGAATTCCACTCGCTCTGGAACCTGCCCGCGGCTATCCGCATTGCGCGGGCGCTCGAGCCGTACGGCACGTTTTGGCACGAGGACCCGATCCGCATGGACAGCCTGGAGAGCCTGAAGCTCTACGCCGAGCGAAGCCCCGCTCCGGTGTGCGCCTCGGAGACCTTGGGCGGCAGGGCGGCTTTCCGCGACCTACTCGAGACGGGCGCCGTGGGAATCGTGATGCTCGACCTTGGCTGGTGCGGCGGGCTGACAGAAGCCAGGGCCGTCGCCGCTATGGCCGATGCTTGGAAGCTGCCGATTGCGCCGCACGACTGCACGGGCCCCGTCGTGCTCGCGGCCTCTACCCACCTGTCCATGCACGCGCCGAATGCCCTTGTCCAGGAGACGGTCCGGGCGTTCTACTACGGCTGGTATCAGGATCTGGCCACGAAGCTGCCGCCGATCACGCACGGCGCGATTCGTGCCACCGACGCCCCGGGCCTTGGAATCGACCTGCAGCCGGGCGTGGCGCGGCGGCCAGACGCCGTCGTGCGCTGGACGCGGGCCTGACCCGCCCCCGTCCAGCGGCAGGCTGGCAGAGAGGATCCGCTCAGGTCTTGACGATCCGCTGCCTGCGGGCGTCCCAGCCCAGGGACTTCCGGCGGCGGAACGACTCGACCGCCAATTGGCACGCCATGGAGACGTTGAATGCGAACTGCGCGTCGCACTTGAGCGGCTCGCCGTCGCGGATCGCATTGTGCAGGTTGTGGTGGTGCAGGGCCATGTCCTCCCTGCCGCCCTTTTTGTGGATGTGGGGCTGGACCTCGCCCTCGTGGATGGCTTCGGGCTCGATGTGGAAGCCGTCCCTGCTGAACTCGATCGTGCCCTTCTTGCCCCGGATGACATGGCGGATCTTGGTCTGGTTCGCCATCGTGGACACGAGGAGGACGTTCATGCCCTCCGGGTACTCCAGGAGCGCGTTGAACGTGTCGGGCACCTCTGCGCCGTCGCGGAAGAAGTAGTTTCCTCCGGTCGCCACCACGCGCGAAGGCGCGCTGAGGCTGCAAGCGCGTACGATCCGAGCCAGACGGTGCACGAACAGGTCGGTTGCGATTCCGCCGGAGTAGTCCCAGTAGCGGCGCCACGAGAAGAACCGGTCGGGATCCCACGGGCGCTTGCGCGCCTTGCCGAGGTAGGCGCTCCAGTCCAGGTTCACCCCGGGCTTGGCGTCCGGGTCCGGCTCCCGCAGCCAGAACTCCTCGCGGTGGTTCCGCGAGTAGTCGATGTGCGCCATCACCACAGTGCCGATTGCGCCATCTTTGATCAGCTGCGCCGCCGTCTCGTACGAGTCGTCCGACATTCCCTGTATTCCGCACTGCAGCGTGATCCCGGTCTCGCGAACTTTCTTGACGACCGTCAAGCCCTCGTCGATCGAGTAGGTCAGCGGCTTTTCCACATAAACGTGCAGGCCTGCGTCGGCCGCATCCAGCGTCATCCGGGCGTGCCAGTGCTCGGGCACAGAAATCGTGACATAGTCCAGTTCGGGGCGCTCCAAGAGCCGTCGGTAGTCCCGGTACGGCTCCCCCCCGGTGAACTCCGCGGCCGCCTCCCGGCGCGGGTCGTAGATGTCGCACACGGCGGTGATCTCGACATTGTCCGGGCCGGCCAGCCGCTTGAGGGCACGCATATGCCCGTTGGCGTTGCCGCCGGCTCCGATCACGCCGACGTGCAGCCGGTCGTTGGCGCCGACGATGCGCGCGGAGCTCTTAGCCGTAAGGACTGACTTCGCGGCGCCGGCGGCTGCGGCCCCGGCGATGAACGTCCTGCGGCTCACGGTCGATGATTTGGAGTCCTGCATAGCTTGCTCTCATACTAAGGGAACGGGCCGGCATTGGGCAGTGTGCCGGACCTGTGGGCGGCACGGATGGCCGGGGCAGGCATGCGCATTCGCGCGATCCGCGCGCTGCAGGTGCTCGATTCCCGGGGCAGTCCCACCGTCGAGGCCGAGGCGATCCTCGAGGATGGCACGCGCGCTGCTGCCCAGGTGCCGTCCGGAGCGTCGACCGGCCGGCACGAGGCCGTTGAGCTCCGTGACGGCGATGCTCGCGCCTACGACGGGCGCGGCGTGCTCTCCGCCGTCGCCAATGTCAACGGCCCCATTGCCCGTGCGCTGCGCGGAATTCCCGTCCACGAGCGCGAGCGGGCCGACCGGCGGATGGTTGAGCTTGACGGGACACCCGACAAGTCGAGCTTGGGGGCTAACGCGATCCTTGCCGTGTCCTGCGCTCTTGCCCGCCTCCACGCCAAGGTCGAGGGTGTACCGCTTTGGCGTCTGCTGGCTGGTGGCCGGCCCGCCAAGATGCCGCTCCCGATGGTCAACATCCTCTCGGGAGGGCTGCACGCTGGGGGACAGGTCGAATTGCAGGACTTCCTGGCCGTACCGCACGGCTGCGCGTCGTGCGCTGACGCCCTGCGGGCCGCGGCTGGAATCCACCGCCGGATGCAGGAGCTCCTTGAGCGTGACGGTCGCGCACCGGCCGGAGTGGCCGATGAGGGCGGCTGGGGGCCCCGACTAGACTCCAACGAGCAGGCCTTGGAGTATATGGAGCGCGCGATTGCCGCTGCTGGCTACGAGCCGGGCCGCCAGGTCTCAATCGCGATTGACGCCGCGGCGACGCACTTCTTCCGCAACGGCCGCTACGAGCTCGCCAGCGAGGGACGGAGCCTGGCTCGGGAGGAAATGATCGAGATGTACAGCCGCTGGCTGACCCGCCACCCCGTCGTTTCCATCGAAGATCCTCTGGCTGAGGATGACTGGGACGGGTGGGCCAAGGCGTGCGCCGTCTTGGGGAACCGCTGCACGCTGATCGGCGACGACCTGCTGGCGACCTCGCAGTCGAGGCTGGAGCGGGCCATTCGCGAGCGAGCCGCCACTGCGGTCTTGGTGAAGATGAACCAAGCGGGGACGCTGGCGGAGACGTTTCAAGTGGTAGACCGCGCGCGGGCAGCGGGCTTCGGCGCAGTGGTGTCCGCGCGCTCCGGCGAGACCGAGGACTCTTTCCTCGCGGATCTGGCCGTTGCCAGCGGCGCCGGCCACATCAAGGTCGGTTCCGTCACGCGCTCGGAGCGACTGGCGAAGTACAACCGCCTTCTGCGCATAGAGGCCTTCCAAGAGGGAGGCGCACCCCTCAGTCTTGCGCCCGTCCTGCCATTGGGGCATCATGGTTGGCAGGGAGGATCCTGCGTCAACGATGATTGACGACCCTGGTAGTTGTGTCGCGAACGCATTGCCGCCGCTAGGCGCGGGCGCAGGCTTGTCTGCTCCCATGCCCCGGCCATCCAGCCATGGAGAGCACTCGGACAGACACCCCGAGTCTGGTCTACCTGACCGAACTCACGGGAATGCGGCTGATCGGGCCGCGTGGCACGCGCATCGGGCGGGTGCGCGAAGCCGCCGTCTTTCCTAGAGAGCACCCGCGAAGAATCTCCCGTTTCCTGTTCGGACGTGCCCGGACCAGATTCTCTGTCCGATGGGACCAAGTCCTGGGCTTTGACGAGCAAGGCATCCACCTCACCAGCGAAAGCTTCAGCCCCTACTACGGGGACGACTACCACCTGCTGCTGACCAAGGACCTGCTTGACCAGCAGATCATCGACGTCAATGGCCGCAAGGTCGTCCGCGTCAACGACGTGGCACTGCGCGTGGTCGGAAACGGCGTTTCGCAGCTGTGGGTGCACGAGGTGGGAGTGGGCCTGCAGGGGGCCTTCCGCAGGCTCATGGAAGGCTTGCTGCCGAATGCCACGATCCGCGCCATCCAGGAGCGCCTGCCGCCCAATTCGATCCCTTGGGAGGCCTGCAACATTGTCGAGCCCGATCCCCAGCGCCGTCTGCGGCTTCTGATCTCGCTGGACAGCCTTGAGGCGCTGCACCCGGCCGACCTGGCCGACATCGTGGAGGACTTGGGTTCCGAGGAACGCGAGGCCGTCTTCGAGGCGCTCGCGGAAGAGTTCGCCGCCGAGACGCTGGAGGAGGTGCGCCCGGTGGTGCGGTCCGCAATCCTGCGCTCCCTAGACAGCGAGCGGGCTGCCGACATTCTTGAGGAGATGGACCCGGCTGAGGCTGCGACCGCGCTGGCCGGACTGGGCGAGACCGAGCGGGCGGGCATCGTCGAGGACATGGAGAGCGAGCCGGCCGTCGAGGTGGCGGGCATGCTCGGCTACGAGGACGACACTGCTGCGGGAATGATGGGGGCCCGTTTCTTGGCGCAGCCCGCCGATGCCACCTGTGGTGAAATCGTCAGGCGCCTGCGCGGGCGGGACTCACTGCTGAAGCGACTGACGCACGTGTTCCTGCTCGATGACGGCGGACGGTTGGTGTCGACCATCCCGTTCGGCCGCCTAGCGGTCGCCCGGCCAGACGCGGCGGCCCTGTCGCTGGCCTACCGGAAGACCGTGCGGGTCGCGATGGACGCGCGGGCGGACGAGGTCGTCGAGCTCTTCGACAAGTACAACCTCTACACGCTGCCAGTGGTGGACGTTCAAGGCCGCTTGCAAGGGGCGATCACAGCGGACGACGTCATTGCCACCCTCAGCTACGACACGGAGCGCGGGCTGTAGGAGATGCCCCTCCTGAAGGGTCTGCGCGGCCGCGCGGCCGCATTCCTGGCCGTGCTTGGGCCGGGTTTCATCACCGCGATGGTCGACAACGACGCGGGCGGGATATTCACCTATTCGGAGGCCGGCGCGCGCTGGGGGTACGTGCCGCTGTGGACCTTGATCCCAATTACGCTCCTGCTGGTGGTCAACCAGGAGATGTGCGCCCGCATGGGCGCGGTCACCGGAAAGGGGCTCTCCGACCTGATCCGCGAGGAGTTCGGGCTGCGCATGACGGTGGTCGTGATGGGGCTTCTGCTGGTGGTCAACTTTACCAATGTCGCCGCCAACTTCGCCGGAATCGCCGGCGCTATGGAGCTGCTGCCGGTGAGCCGGTACATCTCCGTGCCGCTGGGGGCCGTGCTGGTTTGGGGCCTTGTGGTCAAGGGCACGTACCAGAGCGTGGAGAAGGTGTTTCTGGTTGCCAGCGGATTCTACGTTGCCTACGTGGTGTCCGCGATCCTCGTCGGGCCCGACTGGGACGCCGCTCTGGCCAGCACGGTGCGGCCGGTGCTGCTGCCGAATCTTCCTTACGTCACCGTACTGGTCGGGCTGGTCGGCACGTCCGTCGCGCCATGGATGCAGTTCTACCTGCAGGCAGCCGTCGTGGAGAAGGGCATCGACACAACGCAGTACCGAGACACGCGCATCGAGGTGGTTGTGGGATGCATCGTGATGGCCGCGGTAGCGTTCTTCATCATCGTCGCTTGTGCGGGGGCGATCTGGGAGAACGGCCCGAGGCCGATCCAGAGCGCCGCGGAAGCGGCGGAGGCCCTGCGGCCGCTGGGCGGCTCCGCCTATGCCTTGTTCGCCGGAGGCCTACTGTGCGCTTCGCTGTTCGCGGCGAGCATTCTGCCCCTGTCCACGGCCTACACCGTCTGTGAGGGCCTCGGCCTGGAGTCCGGCGTGGACAACGACTTCGACGAGGCGCCCTCGTTCTATTGGCTGTACACATTGCTGATTGCCTTTGGCGCGGGTGTTGTCCTCATCCCAGGCCTGCCCATCGTTCCGATGATCCTGCTCTCGCAGGTGCTCAACGGCGTGCTGCTGCCCGTTGTCATGGTCATCGTCTTGGTGCTGGTCAACCGGCGCGAGCTGATGCACGAGTGGACCAACGGGCCGCTCTACAACGTGCTGGCCTGGGCATCGGCAGCCGTAACGGTCGCGCTTGCCGTCACACTGGCGGCGCTAACCTTGCTGCCGGCGCTCCAGCCAGCAGCAGTACCAAGTCTGCCGTGAGCCGGAATCGTCGGGGCCGGATCCTGCACTGTTGACTAGGGCAGGGCGCACTGCTCCCGTTCTTGCTGGCCCCGAAACGCGCCAAGCTCCGCTCCGGCGGTTCCCATCCGAAGTGCGGCTTGCCGTCGAGGAGGGCGTGTGCCTTTAGCAGTGTGCACGCTGCCGGGAACAATTCGCCAGGGTCGTCACCGGAGGCCGCAGCAGTACGCCTACGTGCCGCCGGAGCCGCAGGGTCCCTCTCGTCGACGAGGCTGTTGGCTCCGGGCTGCCAAGTGAGTAGGACAAGGCGTTACAAGAAAGTCTGCACTGCCGCCCACCGCCGCTCCCGCGTCGTCGTCCGCACCGGCGCCCTGTCGGGATGGGCGCTCGCGGTTCGCACCAACCGTTGACCGCCGCCCGGCCTGCCCGGTACCGTAGAGGGCGCGATGACCATTGGCGTGGGGGATTTCACCGAGCCCATTCGAGCGTTCCTGACGGCTGAAGGCGACAGGCTGCGCTCCATGCCGCTGGTGCCCTCGGCGCCGTCGGAAGTGCCCCAACTCGCGGAACTGCGGAAGCTCAAAACCGATCGGTTGTTCCCTCGGGGTGCGATCCGCAGCCGAGATTTTGCCCGCTGCGTGCACGCCGGGCTCCTGCTCTACTTCTCGGCGCTGGACGAGTCCCACACGATCTCGCAGGGAATCCACACGACATCCGGGAGCTATTGGCACGGCATCATGCACCGCCAAGAGGGGGACTGGAGCAATGCCAAGTACTGGTTCCGTCGGGTCGGCAGGCACCCCGTGCTGGACCAGTTGGCTACCGAATCCGCGATGGGCTGGGATCCCTTCGACTTCATCGACCAGTGCAGGACCGCAGCGCGCGGGGGCAGAGGCGAGGCCCGCCTCCGCGAGCGCCAGATGCAGGAATGGGTCCTCCTGATGCGCTACTGCCACCGCCGCGCACTGGCGGCCTAGGAACGAGCGGTAGTCATGCGCCTGTACGTTGGAGTAGACGGGGGCCAGTCCAGCACGAGGGCCATAGTGGCCGACGACTCGGGTCGCGTGCTCGGGCGGGGCAGCGGGGGCCCGTGCAACCATGCCGCGCATGCCGAAGGAGAGGCGCGCCTTCGCAGGGCCATCACCGAATCCGTCGGAGGAGCGCTGGCACAGGCCGGCTTCGCCCCGTCCGTGCGCCTGCGTGGGGCCTGCCTTGGAATGAGCGGCGGGCCGGACGACAAGCGCAGGATCGTGTCCGAGCTGATGGCCGCCGAGACCATCACCGTAAAGACTGACGCGGAAGCTGCTCTTGAGGGCGCTGCCTTGGGCCAGCCTGCCGCAGTCGTGATCGCTGGGACCGGTGCAATCTCCGTTGCCCGAGGTCGCAACGGGCGCATCGCGCGGAGCGGAGGGTGGGGCTACATCTTCGGCGACGAAGGCTCCGCCTTTCACATAGTCCGATTGGCCATGCGGAATTGTCTGGCATGGGAAGAGGGTTGGGGTCAGCCCGAGCCTGCGGAACTGAAGAAGATGTTCCTCCAAGAGACAGGATCCTCGGGACTGCTGGAGGCGCTGCACCGCTTCTACACCCCAGAGTGGCCGCGCCGCCGCGTGGCGGGCTTGGCCCGCCGCGTGGACGGGCTCGCCGAGGGCGGTGACAAGGCGTCAAGGTGGATCCTGAGGAACTGCGCGGAGTCGCTCTCGGCGCTGGCAAACACTTCGATCGAGCAGGTGGACCCTGCTGGCTCCGGATTGCCGGTCTATCCTCTCGGGGGTGTGTTTCGCAGCCGCTCCGTGATGAAGAGATTCGAGCTGAGCTGTGACGACCTCGGGTGTCCCATTAGGCAGCCGTCGCACGACGGGGCCGTGGGAGCGTTGCTGCTTGCCTACCGCGCCGACGGGCTGGAGCCGCTCCAGGTGAGGATTCGATGACCGGTTTCGAGACCATGCTGCGCCGAGCGGAGCGGCACCTCCGTTCCAGCTGTCCGCACATGCGCCGTCTGGTGAAGACCCACGGACCCTGCGAGATCAAAGTGCGGCCCGATCCGTTCCAGATGCTGGTGGCCTCGATCACGTCGCAGCAGATCTCCGGCGCGGCCGCCCGGTCCATACTTGGCCGCTTGGAGCGTGGTGTAGGCCGCGCCGGCATCACTTCGGCCTCGGTACGGGCCTGTGGCGAAGCCGATTTGCGGACCTTCGGGTATTCGGCCCGCAAGGCCTCGTACCTGATGGGCTTGGCCGTCGAAGTGGCCGATGGTCACTTAGATCTCTCGGGCCTACAGGACCTTGACGACTCGGATGTCGTGGCCCGCCTGGTGCGCTTGCGCGGTATCGGAGAGTGGACAGCGCACATGTTTCTGATCTTCTCTCTGGGCAGGCCGGACGTGCTGGCGCACTCTGATCTGGGCGTGCGCCAGGCCATTCGGAGCTTTCACGGCCTCGAGCGTTTGCCGACGAAGGCCCAAGTGCTGAAGCTCGCAGCGCCTTGGCGGCCGTTTGCGAGCGTAGCCTGCTGGTATTGCTGGCGGAGCTTGGACGCCAATCCCGGAGGGAAGGGGGCTTGACCACAGTCGTCGCGGCGCTCATAACGAGGGAGGACGGTCGCATCTTGGCCTGCAGGCGGCGCGCGGACCAGTCCCATCCCGGCAAGTGGGAGTTCCCGGGCGGCAAGGTCGAGCCCGGGGAATCGGCTCCCGCCGCCCTGGCCCGCGAGCTTAGCGAGGAGTTAGGAATTCGGCCGAGGTCGGTCCGGCAGGTCCAACAGTACGAGTTCGCGTATCCGGGAAAGGCGCCCCTTGCCCTTGTCTTCTTCCACGTTCCCGCATACGAGGGGCGTATGGACGCTTCCCAGTTCTGGGAGACTCGCTGGGCGAATCCCCGGAGCCTGCCCGCCTACGACTTCCTGCAAGGCGACGCCCGGATTGTTCAGGAACTTGCCAGCGGGAGGCACGTGCCGCTTGGCACGGTGGCCCGGGACAGGTCTGCTAATCTCTCCATTGCATGAGACGGATCGGTGCATTTGCGGGCTTGGCCCCGCTGTTTCTTCTGGCCTGCGCCATAGGCCCCGGACCATCCTCGGACCAGCTGCGGATTACCCACGGCCCGGTCCTCGGACGCCTCGGCCAAACGCACGTCGGGGTGTGGGCACGCACCTCAAGCTCGGGAGAGTTCACAGTCTTCTACGGCACAGCGCCAGGAGAGCTAGAAATGACCGCCAGCGGCACGACAAGCTTGGCGGACGACAACACAGGCTGGACGCTGCTGGAGGGGCTCCAGGCCGGCACCAAGTACTACTACGAGGTTGGCACGGGCGAAGCACCGGCAGGCGACCCTGAGCGGTCTGGATCGTTCCACACCCTGCCCGACCCGGCCGCAATGGCCGGCGACTACAACCCGGACGGCCTGTTCAACTTCCGATTTGAGTTCGCCTGCGGAAACAACCAGAACTCCAGCGGGAGCTCCATCGGCCCTGCCCTGCTAACGCACGGCACGATGTTGAGGACGCTCGTCCGCAACGACGCTCATAGCTTGCTGGACTTCGCCATCCTCAATGGGGACTGGCTGTACGAGAACGCCACACGCGGCTACACGGTGGATGAGTGGCGCCAGCAGACCGGGACCGACGCCTCCGCGACGCCGCGCGAAGTGCGGCTCATGCCGTCCATCGTCGGCGTCTGGGAAAACTACAAGAACTTCTACGAGACTGGGGCCAACTTGCGGGCGTGGCATCGCAACGTGCCGTCCTACTACACCTTCGACGACCACGAGCTGCTCAACGACATCTACGGTGCCGGGGAGGTCGGACGCCGCAACCGCAGGGCCGTGTTCCGGGATGTCGGGACACGCGCATGGTACGACTACTTGGGCTGGAGCAACGAGGTGCCAGAGACTCCCGCGATCGTCTACGGACGTGCGCAACTGCAGGCCGGCAGCGACATCCTCACCGATGCGGAGGCGGATTTCACAGGGCTCGACGCAGGATCGACCCTGCACGTGCACTGGGGCACTCCCGACTGGGGCGAGATGCTTCTGGACCCGAATCCGGACGGCAGCGATCCCGACGACGAGGGCGGCGATGTCAACTCCAAGGTGTACGAAGTGGTCGAGGTTCTGGACGCCAATCGCCTGCGCATCCGCCCCGAGGCCGTCGCGGACGGAGAGCAGACCTATTCCATCGGCCGTCGCTCGTATTTCAGCCGGCGGATCTCCAACGCCGAATTCCTGTATGTAGACACGCGTTCGTACCGCATGATGCACGACACCAAGGACCGCGGCAGGGTCGGCCGGACCATGCTCGGAGAGGGTCAGAAGGCTTGGGTCAAACAGACCATGCAGGAGTCTGACGCGGACTTCTTCTTCATCGTCTCGTCGGTCAATTTCTCGATTTCGCACGTTGGCGGCACGGGCTCGGCGAACATCTCCGAGACAAACAAGGACGATGCTTGGACGGCGTTCCTGTGGGAGCGCGAGGACATGATCAACTTCTGGGACGCGTTGGGCAAGCCCGTCTTCGTGCTGACGGGAGATTTGCACAACAGCTTCGCCATCAAGCTCACGGACCGGGTTTGGGAGTTCGCGTCGGGCCCTCACAATTCTGTCAACCACCCGCTGCGCTCGGAGGGGAACCGCCCCAAGTCCGGGATGTATGACTCGTTCGGCCGCGAGACGGAGATCCGCTGGTCGAGCTTCATGGTCAATGACACCCCGAACGAGTTCCGGCGCAGGCCGATCTACTGCGTCGTGCAGGTGAACAACACATTCAACAACCCCATCGAGGGCGTTGATCGCTGGGTGGCATTTGAGAATCCCCAAGCGGTGTTCCAGTACTACGACGGCCTGACCGGAGAGCTGCTCTACGCCGAGTCCGTTGTCTCGAGGTAGCGACCAGTCGACGCCTCACACGGGTCGTCGCGCTTCACGTTGACGCTGAAGCGGGGGCGTCGCCGCTCGCTTCGGCCACCGCTGAACGGTTGCCCGGCAAATCGGCCTACAGCGTGCGGCCTCGTGACCAGTTGCCGCACTGGCGAGAGCGAGTCGCGGGACTCTGTCGGTCCAGAGATGCCGTTCGCGATAGGACCCGTAGACTGTTCGCACCCCGGTCGTCGGCGAGCCCAAGGCCTTGTTGGGCGCTTTCTGGGGCGTGCGGGCGCCGCAGCGCACCTCCTGTGATAAACTGCGAATCCTCCGATCTGGGCTGTCGCATCAAACCCGCCAGTCTGCGGCTTTGGGGAGGCTGATGATGGGAATGGGAAGCGCCGTCGGTCGTTCCGTTCAAGCCTCGGTGGCCATTGCAGCGGCCTGCCTGCTGCTCGCCGTGCCGCCAGCCGAGGCCGGCAGCGTGCCGCGCAACGCACCAGAACTCACTCTCACGACGACCACCGGCGGGTCGGTGTCGCTAAGCGACCTGCGCGGCAAGGTCGTAGCGGTACTGTGGATATCCACCGACTGCCCGCACTGTCAGGAGACCTGCGAGGCCTTGGGACCGATGTACCGGGAGTTCGCCGGCAAGGGCTTCGAGATCATGGCCATGGCCGTGAATCCGGGCGCGCCGGGCAACATAGGGAGATTCCGGTCGCGGCACTCCGTTGAGTTTCCGCTGGGCGTCTCTACGCGCTCCGACTGGATGCGGTTCGCCGACCTTTCTGTGATGGCGCGGGCCTACGTACCGTACCTGATGCTGGTGGACCGCAAGGGTGTGATCCGCCACGAGCACCGGGGGATGGACCAGGCGTTCTGGAGCGACCAGATCACCAACCTCCGCAAGGAGCTGGCACCGCTGCTCGCCGAGCCGGCCGGTGCCGGTCGCTGAGGTCCGTCAAAGCGGGCTCGCCGCTCGGACGCGGATCCCGCGACGAGCCGATTGGGAGCTGCCGTACGCTCCGCTCGTGCGTCAGGGCGATCTGCAGACGATTCTGGCTCACTACTGGCCACGCCGGCTTGGTCCGCGCGATAGTGCCCACACCGAGCGTCTCTTCGACACCGAGCCCGGCACGAAGGTGTTGGCCCGCGTGCACACCCTCCCGCGTTCGCACTCTCGGCGGCAGCGACCCACCGTGCTGGCCGTGCATGGGCTCACCGCCTGCGACCGGGCACCCTACATGCTGACCACCGTCGCGGCGGCGCTGCGGCGCGGCTTTGACTGCGTACGGCTGAACGTGCGGAACTGCGGTGGTACCGAGCATCTGTGCCGGACCCTGTACCATTCCGGGCTCACGTCCGACTTGGGGGCCGTGGTCAGCGCTCTCTCTCCGAGTCCGCTGTTCATCCTGGGATTCTCCATGGGCGGCAACATCGCCCTGAAACTGGCCGGCGAATGGGCATCCCGCCCTCCGCCGCACGTGCGCGGGATCTGCGCTATCTCACCGCCGATCCGGCTCGACACCTGCTCCCGGAACATAGGGCGGAGGCGGAACGCAGTCTACCAGCGCCGCTTCCTGCGCCAGCTGCGGGCCACGATGCGGCGCAAACGAGCGGCGATGCCGGATCTCTTCCCACCCGGTCCCCTGCCAAGGCCGGGGTCGATCTGGGAATTCGACGACAGCATCACAGCGCCCGCCTTCGGTTTCGGCGACGCTGCCGACTACTACCGCAACTGCTCCGCCGCGGCGTACCTTGACGAGGTGCGTACGCCGGCACTGGTGATCCAGTCTCAGGACGATCCGTTCATCCCGTTCGAGGGATTCGATGTCCCCGCATTGCGCAGCAACCCGTGGCTGAGGCTGGCCTCTCCGCCCCATGGTGGCCATGTGGCGTTCTTGGCCTCGGGACGGGATCGGTTCTGGGCCCATACGCAGGCGATGCGGTTCTTCGCCAGTCTCGCAGATCCTGACCGGGGTGCGCGCCCAGCTATGCCCGGCGCTCCCAGCTATACTTCCGAACCGGGCTCACGCGCCCTATCCTCCGAGCGGGAAGTCCTCAGGCCGTAGAGCTTCAGTCGCAGGTGTTGGTAGTACCCGGTCTCCTCCCCGGAATCCCGCCATGGTCGGCGCTTGACAACCCAGCGAAGTGCCCTAAGCTAATACCAGTGCGAACTAGGCCAGTCACTGCTGTGCTGATGGCATGGCTTCTCGTTGGGTCAGGGATCTGCCTCTGCCTTTCTGCGGCTCCCGCCCAACTCGCCCCGCGTTCCCACGATTGCGGCAGCGGACCGACGGAACCTGCAAGCGAAGATGGCGCTGCCTGTGAGTCAGGCTGCACCGTTGCTGGCGCAGTGACGTCCCCAGCCGGAGATCAAGCCGTCGACCAAGCTACGCTTAGCGTCGGCGCGGTGCGCAGCGAAGCCGCGATTGGGCCGGCTTGCTTGCACGCCAGCCGCTACTTGGTGGCGGGGCTCCCGCAGAGCGTGCCTGCGTACATCCTGCATTCGGTCCTGCTGGTATAGCAATCCCTTCGATTCCGTGACGGGCCGGGCATCCAGCCCTTCCCGTCGTGGTCTCGCGGCTTGGCTCAGGGCCTCTCCAATCCCTGAGTGCGCCGCGATTCCCTAGAAGGCCACGGATCCGCAAGACGCGGAACTCCTCGTCGAGCGGCTCCGGCTGAATCGGATAGGAGGAATCGGGAATGTTCATACAACTTGTCGCCGCCATGGCTCTGGCTGTTGGCACGCCGTCGGACAACTTCGCGACGCACGGCGACGAGCGCCTCAAGGCGCTGATCGAAGACGCGCTCGAGGCTAATCCTCGGGTGCTCCGGGCATTCGCTGACTACCAAGCCGCGCGTCATCGCGGCCCACAGGAAGCCGCATTGCCCGACCCAACTGTTTCTTTCACTCAGTTCGCTCGCACGGTGGAGACGAGGGTCGGCCCGCAGCAGAGAATGCTCTCGGTCTCCCAGGGCATTCCCGGCTTGGGCAAGCGCGCTGCCAAGAGCCAGCTTGCATCCAAGTCGGCCGAGGTTCATGACGAGCTGTATTCCGCCACGCGGGCGCAGATCGTCCTTCGGGTAAAGCACGCCTACTACGAACTTGGCTATCTGGACCGCGCGCTCGCTAAGACGCGCGAGGACGAAGCCCTCCTCGAGCACTTCGAAGAAATCGCCCGTCGCCGCTACGCGCAGGGCTTTGGCTTGCAGGCCGATTCCCTGAGGCTGCAGGCGCAGATCATGCACGCGGTCCACAGGCGCCAGCAAATACTCGGCCGGAGGGTAGAACTAGAGGCGGCGCTAAATTCTCTGCGCGACGTTCCGGCCGACGCCGAGATCAGCGAGGTCTTCCTACCGAACCTTCCCGATCTGGATCTGGGGCGAGAGTCCCTTGGCGCGATCGGGCGACAGGCGCGGTCTGAGGTTCGCGCTGCCTTTCGGAGGATCGAGGAAAACGAGAAGCTGGTCCATCTTTCGAAAATCCGGCATCGGCCGGATCTGACCCTTGGCCTGGCTTGGGGCAACATTCGGGCTCGCGGAGCCCAGATCGCTGGAACGCCGGTTCCGGGGGACGGCAAGGATTCCTACGCGGTCTCGGTCGGTGTTACGTTGCCCCTCTTTCGCCGAAAGTACGACGCAGGGATTAGGGAGGCTGCTGAACGTCTCCATGCGGCCCGGCTCGCCTACCGGGACTCCACCTCGATGATGGATGCCGAGATCCGTTCGCTCTCGTTCCGGATCGAAAACACCGAGAGACAGATACGGCTCTTTGAGAGCACGTTGGTCCCGCAGGCCGAGCAAGCGCTCGAGTCGACGCTGGCCGCCTACGCGAGCGGAACGATCGAGGTGACTGGGTTGCTAGACATCCAGCGCACCCTCTTGGATGTGCAACTGGGACTGGCGCGCCTCCAAGCGGACTACCTGAAGGCCGTGGCCGATCTCGAGAGAGCAATCGGCGCGGCTGTGCCTGAGGAGGCTCAATCATGACGAAGCCGAAGGCCGCGGCGCTTGCCGTTGTGTGCGTGGCTGTCATCGCCGCGGGAATCGCCATTTCGTACTTCGGCGTGCCCATGGGGAGCAAATCGGCGCACGAGTCTCTCCACGCTGAGCCCGAGCCCGTCGGACTCTACACGTGCGGCATGCACCCTCAGGTCGTCCAAGAAGGTCCGGGGCAATGCCCGATCTGCGGAATGAACCTCGTTCCGCTCGGGACGTCCGAGCCGGCAGGAGAGGTCGAACCGACGGGCGTGAAGGTGAGCAAGAGGTTCTTGCAGAACTTCGCGGTGCGAACGGCGGCTGTTGAGCGAGGCGACCTGTCTGCCCGGATCCGGACAATCGGCTACCTAGATCAGGACGAGGCGAAGCTGGTCTCTGTCAGCACGAAGTTCGGCGGGTGGATCGAGAACCTCCGCGTCAGCACAGTGGGACAACGGGTCTCCAAAGGGGACACACTGTTCGAGATCTACAGCCCCGGACTCGTCACTGCGCAGGAGGAATTCCTCGCATCCATCGAGTACCTCGGCCGGCTCAAAGCGGCAGATGCGTATCCGAACGCAGTACACCGTGCCGAGTCCCTCGTGCAGGCGGCGACGCAGAGGCTGCGCTACTGGGACCTGACGGACCAGCAGATCGACGACTTGAGGTCAGCCGGAACCGTAAGCCGGACGCTGGAGGCCTACTCCCCGGCTTCCGGGTATGTCGTCGAGAAGATGGCCGACTCCCTGGAGGGAGTCAAGACCGTACCGGGCATGACCATTCTCAAGATTGCCGATCACTCGACGTTGTGGGCGAAGGTCGAGTTCTACGAGCACTACCTTCGCGACCTTCGAGCGGGCATGAGGGCGGAGATTTCCATTGACGCCTTCCCAGGGCGCAAGTGGCACGGCAGATTACTCTTCTTCGAGCCTGCGATGAATCCACAGACCCAGACCCTAGCTGGCTATGTCGAGGTCGAGAACTTGGACGGGAGGCTTCGGCCAAAGATGTACGCCACCATCGAGTTCCGGCTGCCGGGTGCCAAGGACACCCTCGTCGTTCCTGCCCAATCCGTCCTGCGTTCCGGCAACGACCGGAACGTTGTGATCGTCGATGCGGGGGGCGGGGTGTTCGTCCCTCGCGAGATCGATCTCGGGTTGGAGAGCGAAGGTCGGATCCAAGTCGTGGACGGGCTGGCCGAGGGAGAGCGTGTCGTGACGTCCTCCCAGTTTCTTCTGGACTCCGAGAGCAATTTGCAAGTGGCGGTCGACAACCTCGCGGGAGGCTCTGATCGCGAGGCCCACCGCGGCCACTAGAGAGGTCGGTTCCCACTCGTGCTCAGCAGAATCGTTGACTGGTCGCTCCAGAACAAGCTCCTAGTCTTGGTCTTCTCGCTAGTGCTGGCTGTCGCGGGAGCCTATTCGATCGGTCAGATGCCGCTTGACGCCCTGCCCGACCTGTCCGATGTTCAAGTCGTCGTCTACACGCAGTATCCCGGCCAGTCCCCAAGGATCGTCGAAGACCAAGTCACCTACCCGCTGACAACCCAAATGCTAGGCGTGCCATACGCGGAGGTCGTGCGAGGGTATTCGTTCTTCGGATTCTCGCTGGTCTACGTGCTGTTCGAAGACGGTACTGATCTCTACTGGGCTCGGTCGAGGGTCTTGGAGACGCTGGGCCAGGTCGCTGAAATGCTCCCGGAAGGTGTGTCGCCGTCCCTCGGCCCGGACGCGACAGCGGTTGGCTGGGCGTTCATCTACGCCTTGAAATCGGACCGCCACGACCTAAGCGAGCTCCGCTCGCTGCAGGACTGGTTCCTGCGATTCGAGCTGACCGGGATTCCCGGTGTCGCCGAAGTCGCGAGCGTCGGCGGCTACGTTCGCCAGTACCAGATCGCAATCGACCCGCTCCAGCTCAGGGCCTACGGCATTCCAATCTCGCGTGTCAAGGAGGCCGTGCAGCGGAGCAATCGAGACGTGGGTGGACGACTCCTCGAATTGGCCGAGAAGGAGTTCATGATCCGTGGCAAAGGGTACATAGAGTCCGTCGCCGACATCCGCAAGATCTCGCTTGGCACTGACCGGGCCGGCACGCCGGTGCGGCTGCGCGATGTGGCGCGTATCGACGTCGGGCCGGAGATCCGCCGGGGGTTGGCAGAGTGGGACGGGGAAGGCGAAACCGTCGGGGCGATCGTGATCGTGCGACAAGGGTCCGACACCAAAGAGGTGATACGGCGTGTGAAGAGTCGTCTGGCGGAACTTGAGCCCCAGCTTCCGGAAGGGGTCTCGCTGGAAGTCGCTTACGACAGGACATCACTCATCGACCGGGTAATCGAGAGCCTGCAGTCCAGTTTGACGCAGCAGTTCGTGATCGTCGGAGTCGTCTGCCTGCTGTTCCTTTTCCATTTCCTCAGCGGATTTGTCGCCGTTGTGACCATCGTGGTCGGCGTCTTGGGCGCGGGCATCGTCGCCAGCCTGGTCGGCGTGCATCTGGACATCATGTCGCTCGGCGGCGTCGCCGTCGCCGTGGGAACGATGGTGGACGCCGGAATCGTGATGGTGGAGAACGCCCACCAGCACATGGCTAGGGATGGCCATAGGAAGCCGCCTTGGAAGATCGTCCGCGACTCGTGCTGCGAGGTCGCGCCGACCCTCTTCTTCTCGCTGCTCATCATCACGGTCTCGTTCCTGCCGGTATTCGCGCTTCAGGAGCAGGAGGGACGGCTCTTTCGACCGCTAGCGTGGACGAAAACACTTGTCATGGCCGGTGCAGCATTGCTCTCGGTCACCCTTGTGCCGGTTCTTGTCAGCTTGGCTGTTCGCAAGCGCCGGTCTTCGAAGGCCCGAAATCCGATTGGCCGGGTGCTGGTGTGGGCTTACCGGCCGGTTCTGGGAATCGCCATGCGCTACCGTGTCGCAACGCTGATGATCGCGCTGGCCGTCTTGGGTGGATCGTTCGGCGCCTACCGTCGGCTGGGATCGGAGTTCATGCCTCCTCTTTGGGAGGGAGACCTCCTGTTCATGCCCACGACCCTGCCGGGCGTTTCGATCGCGAAGGCACGGGAGCTCGTTCAGCAGACCAGCAAGATCATCATGACCGTTCCCGAGGTGGAGCACGTGTTCGGGAAAGCCGGCCGTGCCGACACGGCAACCGACCCGGCACCCCTCTCCATGATCGAATCGACAATCCAACTGAAGCCCCGCGACCAGTGGCGTCCCGGGATGACCCCCGAGAAGCTCGTAGACGAATTGCAGCAGATGGTCGACGTGCCAGGCCTAACCAATGCCTGGACCATGCCAATCAAGACCCGCTTGGACATGTTGACCACAGGCATCAAGACTCCAGTCGGCATCAAGGTCGCGGGCCCCGACTTGGAAGTCCTTGAACGACTGGGCAAGCAGATCGAGCGCGTCGTTCGCGACGTTCCTGGCACGCTCAGCGCGTACGCTGAGCGTGTGATGGGAGGCAACTATCTGGACATTGACATTGATCGCGACACGATCGCTCGGCACGGGCTGGTCATCGACCAGGTCCAGGAGGCGATCCACACTGCCCTAGGAGGGGTTCAGGTCGGAACGACCATCGAAGGTCTCCAGCGGTTTCCGGTCAACCTGCGGTACAGCCGAGATCTGCGGTCGGACATCCCGGCGCTGCGCGACGTGCTGGTTACGACGCCGATGGGCCACCAGCTTCCGCTATCCCAGCTCGCGGACTTCAGGTACTCTTCCGGGCCTGCAGCGATCAAGAGCGAGAACGCCAGGCCGAACGCATGGGTCTATGTCGATGTTGACCCGGGCATGGACATCGGCACCTACCTGGACGGCATGCAAACGGCGCTGGAGCGCGGCGTCACGATGCCGACGGGCTATTCGCTGGCATTGAGCGGCCAGTTCGAGTCCATGCAACGCGTCGAGGACCGCCTGCGGCTCCTCGTGCCGCTCGCGCTCGTGATCGTGTTCTCGGTGCTTCTTGTCAGCACCGGATCTGCCCTCACCTCGGTCGTTGTGCTGGCGGGGATCCCCCTTGCCCTCAGCGGCGCCTTCCTGACGCTAGCAGTTCTGGACTACAACCTCAGCATCGCGGTCTGGGTCGGTCTCATTGCGCTCGCGGGCCTATACGCTGAGACAGCAATCGTCTTCTGGCAATACCTCGATATCTCCCGCGACGAATTCATGAACACGGGGCTGTTCGACCGACCTGCGGATTTGGTCACTGCAATCCAAGGGGCTGCGATTGCTCGCGTGCGACCGATCGCGATGACGGTCGCGACCGACATGCTCGGTCTGATGCCCGTAATGTGGAGCACGGGCGCTGGTGCGGATGTCATGAAGCGCATTGCGACGCCCTTGTTCGGAGGCGTTGCTACGTCAGCCTTTGTCGTCTTGGTGATCTTCCCCGTCCTCTACTACTACCGAAACGTACGGTCCCTGACCGACATTGCCCGAGCGGACGAACCTACCGCCCTCAAGGAGGCCACGACATGAAGCTGCTGACACTGCTGCTCCTCGCTGTGCCGCTCGCAGGGGCGGAGACATCCTTCGATGCCAAGTGGAAGAAGACGCTTAGGCCGGATGTGGACGGAACACTCAGCGTCCGCGAAGACGGCATCAGATTCCAGCCAAGCAAGGAGACCAAGCAAGCGCTGGAATGGAGCTTTGAGGACGTGCAGCACTTTGACCGAGCGAGCCCGTCCGAGGTGGCGATCCAGAGCTATATCGACTCGATGTTGCGGCTAGGTCAGGATCGCTGGTATCGGTTCGTCCTGGTCGACAGTGAGTTTTCGGACGAACTCCACGCAAGAGTCGTCAACCGCATCGGGAGGCCCGCCACGGATCGAGTCGCCCGCGAGCCTGTCGACGCTAAACTTGCAATCCCCGCCAAGAACGTTCGGCTTCTGCGTGGATCAGAAGGAGTGCTCTATTTCACGCCTGAGTGGATTGTCTACTCGACCAGCAGGCGTGGCCATTCGCGGGCGTGGCGCCTGGATCGCGACGTGGAAGCCGTTTGGTCATCCGATCCTTATCGTCTGGAAGTTCACGTCCTAGGTGGCAGCGAGGCCTTTGCCCGTCAGACGGACACCTATCGATTCTCGCTGAAGAGGCGCTTGGACAGAACCTACTACGACGAGCTGCGGATAACGCTCCACTCCCTGCGCAATTTACGCTAGTGTGCTGACAATTCTCGCTCTCTTCTCTCCCCCTTAACGGGGCGCGGACCTCCGGGCAACCGCAGTGTCCGGACGCTGCCAGCATCCCTCTCTCGAGATTGGGATGGGTCGGCAGGCACACTGTCGGGCTGGGGCGGTCGGCACCTGCGGCCCACTAACGGCTTCGTTCTGTCCGGGACGCCTCCCAAGCAGGGGCAGATGCTCGACAAGGCAGCCAAGCATGCCATTGGCACGGACGCCTCCTACCTGACTGGCAAGGTGCTCCCCACTCCCCGCGGATCGCCCGGTGTCAAGCGCGCGGCTGGAAGCGAGCCGTAGCAAATACGGGCCCTCGCTGGCCACACCGGCACGTTCGGCATGATTTGGCCGAAACCCTGGGTCGTCAAGGGACCGCTCGCCTGGCCCGTCAGAGCTGCCACACCAATAGCAGCTGGACGACGTTGTCGTGGTTTCGCGTCCCAAGCTTGTTGCGCCAATATTGGTACTCGATCCCGGCGAAGAACCTGTTCGGAGCACCCAGCGCTCCGCCCAAGTCCCACCTGAACTGGGGCTGTGCCAATATCCATCCCAGCACGGTGTTGCCCAATTCGTCGGTCGTCCGCCCGATGTATTCCGCATGGCCGGTGAATGCAAAGGACTGCCCTGCGAGCGAGATGGGCAACAGCCAGTTGACGTCGACCATGAAGCTGTTGCCCGTGCTCGGCGCACCGCCGCTCGCGATGCCGCCGCTCGAGTCGATGAACGCGGCGAAGTCGGTGTTCAGGAAGATGAAACCCGGCACCTGCCACGAAGCCCTCACGCCCGGGAGGACCTTGAGCACGTTGGGATCCGCTCCAAAGTTGAGGCCGCCGATCAGGGCCAAGTCACGGAGCGGTCCCGCCTTGATTTGGCGGCCCGACAGCTTCCCGAGGCTGATTGTCGGGTACCACTCCCCGTAGGCATCCTTGTCGTTGAAGCCGTCCACTGCGTCGTCGTCCATGAAGTCGATGAAGAAGAAGCTGTCGCCCAGCTTCCATTGCGTGGCGTGCTGGATGGTCAGGATCGAGGTGTACGCCCGGCCCCCAGAAAACGGATTCGTGAGCCTGCCGAACTGGTACTGGAATTCCAGCTGCGCCGCGCTCGGCACGGCAGCGAGGCAGGCCCACATGACGACCCGGACACGAAGATCGCAGCACGAGCCAACGGCCCGGACTTCCATCTTGCGTACTCAGGTCAACAGCTGTTCTTGGCCAGAACCGCCACGACCGGTCTAGAACAGCAGTTTCACACCCATCTGGATCTGGCGCGCGGTCTGCCCTGCAGCCAGCGCTCCGATCGTCCCG
>JAJDWM010000143.1 GCA_022825595.1 Bryobacterales bacterium
CTGAGCGCCCAAGCGGCGCACTCACTCGATCTCGTATTGTGGGGCCGTGGCATTCATCACGACGATTCCGCCCGACTCTGCGGAGGGCGAACTGCGTGTCGAGTACGACAAGGCTGTACGGAGGGCAGGGAAGGTCTGGAACATCCTCCAGGTCATGAGCCTGAACCCCGGCGTCCTGAGGGCTTCCATGGGCCTGTACTTGCAGGTGATGTTCGGCCCATCCCCACTCTCTCGGGCACAGCGCGAGATGGTGGCAGTGGTGGTTTCCAAGACCAACGGTTGCCACTATTGAGTGCATGCGCACTGGCACGACCTCCGGGCTGAGGTCGGAGATGATTTGGCAACAGCCGTGCGGTCAGACTGGCGACGGGCGCGACTGGGGCCTCGGACCGTCGCCCTGCTGGACTACGCCGAACAGCTGACACGTGCTCCCGCCTCTGCCGGAGAATCGGACATCCAGCGTTTGCTGGAGGCGGGGTGGACTGACCGGGCAGTGCACGACACCACGCAGGTGGTCGCCTTCTTCAACTACATCAACCGCATTGCCGAAGGGCTTGGCGTCGATCCCGAGCCGTTAGACCCGTGAGGGACCAGTCGCCGGGCCTTCTCAAGGGCCGACTTCCAGCTTGTTCACCACCTTCGAGACGCCTTTGATCGAGGCGACCTTCACTGCACGTCGCTTGACCGGCTCGGAGCGGACCCTTCCCTCAATCGTCACCACGCCGTCGCTCACCTCGACCCGCAGGTCCCGGATCCTTAGTGCCGGGTGGTTGTTCAGCTTGCGGTGCACCCTGTCGTAGAGCACGCCGTCGTCTACGCGCTGCTGCGCGCTCAGGCCGACCGTCCAGAGCGCCCCGATCATCAGGGACCGGCGGCGGACGGAGGCGGCATCCGGGCTCTTCTCAGGTATCGCCCATGATCTTACGGAAGTCGAGCTCACCGACGAATCGTGGCCTGTTCCGCCAGTTCTTGCGCACCTGCACAAAGACCTCCAAGCGCACGGGCCGGTCGAATCTTGCCTCGAGCGACTGTCGCGCCTTGCTCGCCAACTGCTTCATCTTCTCGCCGCCCTTTCCGATCAGGATCGCCTTCTGCCCGCTGCGCTCCACTGCAACGACGGCCCAGATGCGGAGCTTGCCCCCTGTCCCGTCCCAGCGCTCGATCTGCACTGCCACGGAGTGGGGAATCTCGTCGTGGGTCTCTCGGAGGATGCGCTCTCGGATGAGCTCCGCCGCCAGGAACCGCTCCGGCTGGTCCGTGACAAAGCCCTCGGGGTAGTAGCCCGGCGATTCCGGAAGGATCTCGAACAGCTCATGGAGCAGCCGGTCCAGATTAGTCCGCTTCAGCGCCGAGATCGGAATGAACTGGGCAAAGTCGTGCAAGTTTCGGCAGCGGTCCAAGAACGGCAGCAATAGCTCCTTGGGCTTGATTCGGTCCACCTTGTTCACGAGGAGCAGTGCTGGGGCTGCCAACCGCTTGGCCAAGTTCGCGGCCATCTCGTCCGTCGCCGTCAGCCCGCTCGTCGGGTCGGTCATCACGAGCGTGGCGTGGCAGCCGTGTGTCGCCCGGTCGACCTCTTGCATCATGCGCTTGCCGAGGTGCTTTGAAGGGACGTGCACTCCTGGGCTGTCGACGAACACGATCTGGCCACGAGGCTCGCTCAGCACGCCTTGGATCGCGTCCCGGGTGGTTTGTTGGCGTCGGCTGACGATTGCAACTTTCGTTCCGACCAAGGAGTTGAGCAATGTAGACTTGCCCACGTTGGGCTTGCCTAGAATCGTGACAAACCCTGCCTTCATTATGAAAGGTGAGCGGAAGGCCTTATGCCGAAGTTTCCGCCATAAGGCTCTACTCCAGCCCTGGGATCCGACCCTGTGTCACGGACTTCCGAACCACACTCGCCGGTTCCGAAAGACCGGCTGGTCGCTGTGGTCACGTCCGAGCGCGCATCCTCACGCCGGACCCCGGTTGCGCGTTCAATGAGACCCAACGGCAGGCCGTATGCCTGCCTCAGCCGGCCTTCCACGGCGAGCATTTCCCCGTCATCGAAGTTGTGGTCGTACCCCTTCAAGTGAAGCAGGCCGTGCAGGGCTAGGATCTGCACCTCGGTCTCTACCGAGTGGCGCTGCTCGACGGCTTGCTCGGCGGCCCGCCCGGCAGCGATCATGATGTCGCCAAGGTTCCCGTGCTCGCCGTCCGGGAATGCCAGCACATCAGTCTTACGGTCCGTCTTGCGGTACTGGCGGTTTGCCTGGCGCACAGCGTCGTCGTCCACAACGACTACCGAGAACTCCAGACCAGGCGCTAGGTCCTGCGCCAGTCTGTCCAGGAAGTCAGCCACTGGGCGGCCGTTGAACGGCACGGCCTGCTGCACGCTCTCAAAATGGCAGCCAGGATCATCGCTGCTTTCAGTGCGCTCCATGGGTCACGCCGGGCCGTTGCGCGAGGCCGCTTGGGATGAGGCCGCCCGCAGTTCTAGGGCGGAGTAGCGCTCGTAGGCGAGAATGATCCGCTTGATCAGGCCATGGCGGACGACGTCTCCTTCGTTGAAGTTCACGAAGCGCACGCCCCGGACATCGGCCAGAACGTCGAGGGCCTCGATCAGCCCGCTGCGCTTACCGGCTGGCAGGTCGATCTGCGTGATGTCGCCTGTGATGACGGCTTTGGAGCCGAATCCAAGCCTCGTGATGAACATTTTCATTTGCTCGGCGGTTGCATTCTGAGCCTCATCAAGAATGATGAAGCTCTCGTTCAGCGACCTGCCCCGCATGAAGGCCAGCGGGGCGACCTCGACCGTGCCGTCCCCCAGGTAGCGCTCCACACGTTCCGGCTCCAGCAGGTCGTGGAGGGCGTCGTACAGCGGGCGAAGGTAGGGGTCGACCTTCT
>JAJDWM010000387.1 GCA_022825595.1 Bryobacterales bacterium
GTGTTGGGCCTTCAGTGGGGTGACGAGGGCAAGGGGAAACTCGTCGACCTCGCCGCGGGGCGGTTCGATATCGTCGTGCGCTGCCAAGGCGGCAACAACGCAGGCCACACTGTGCAGGTCGGCGACCAGATCTACAAGCTCTCCTTGGTGCCCAGCGGAATCCTGCGCCCGGGCACGGTCGCCGTGGTCGGAAACGGGGTGGTCCTCGACCCGGAGGCGCTGCTTCAGGAGGTGGAGACGCTTCGGGGCCTAGGCATCGACGTGCGGTCCAGCCTGCTTGTCAGCGACCGCGCTCACGTCGTCTTCCCTCACCACAGGCTGATGGAACTGTCGTCTGAAGGGGAAAACAGCGGACGCCGGATCGGAACCACATCGCGGGGCATCGGTCCGTGCTACGAAGACAAGGCGTCCCGTCGCGGCATCCGGGTGGCAGAGCTGCTCTCGGAGGAGATCTTCCCGCAACGCTTTCGGGCCGTCGCCGCCGAGAAGGCCACCATCGCGAAGGCGCTGGGAATCGGGGGCCCGTGGGACCCGGAGGCGGACCTGCGTCACTACCAGAAACTGGCCGAACGCCTGCGACCGTATGTGGGTGACACCACCGCATATCTCAGCGAGGCGGTCAGCAGCGGCAAGCGGCTCCTATTCGAGGGCGCCCAAGCGACGATGCTGGACATCGACTTTGGGACGTATCCCTACTTGACATCCTCGAACGCAAGCGCCGGCGGGCTGTGCACAGGATCGGGGGTCTCGCCCAGGCTGATGCACGACATCGTGGGAGTGGCCAAGGCCTACGCCACGCGCGTGGGGGAGGGGCCGTTCGTGACCGAAGCGGACGGCAACGCCGCAAAGAGCCTGCGGAAGGTGGGCCGCGAGTATGGGACTGTTACCGGCCGGCCACGGCGCTGCGGATGGTTCGACCTGCCGCTGATGCGCTACGCCCACTCAATCAATCACCTCTCTTCGCTCTTCATCACGAAGCTGGACGTGCTGGACGGCTTGGCCTCGATTCCCGTCTGCACCGGATATAGCCTTGACGGGAAGACCCTCGACCGCATGCCCGCAATCGCCGAGGACCTTACCCGGACGGAACCGGTCTACCAAGAGCTGGCCGGGTGGGACCAGCCGACCGCCGGTACTACGCAGTTCCAAAAGCTGCCCCGGGCCGCTAGGGAGTACATCGATTTCTTGGAGGAGCGCCTGGATGTCGAGATCGGAGGCGTCTCGACAGGGCCGCGGCGGGAGGAGACAATCGTCCGTGACGGCTCCGCGCTCCAACGAATCCTGTCATAGGACCGGGCAATGCCCCGCGTACGACATGTGGAGAGACTGGTGCGCCCAAGCGAGGAGCGCCTCGATCAAATGTGGGCGACAGAGGCCCCCAACCTGAATGGGCTTCTTGGGACGAGCAGCGGGATGCTTGCGTTCCGCTCGATCAGCTCTGAACTTGCGGCTTGTCGGCTAGATCCAAACTAGACCCGATCGACTGCCAAGCGGTAGAGGCCAAGGACTGGAAAGTTCAGGGTGATACTGAGCAGCTTGAACTCTTGGAGGAAGAACTCGTCCCTACTGGCTGGTCAGGTAAACCGCCGTGCAGTCGGAGTACGTGCGGCGGCATGCGATGAAAGTCGTCCGGCACCAGAACGAACCACCACTCATCGAAGTCCGGCCTGACTGGTAGTATCGATCCCAAGGCGGACCTACCCTTGATCCGTTTCGCCATCGGAGACATACTTGACGAAGACGCCGAGGCTCTGGTCAACGCGGTCAACTGTGTCGGCATCATGGGCCGCGGAATCGCGCTGCAGTTTAAGAGAGCCTTCCCCGAGAACTTCAAAGCGTACGCGGCAGCCTGCCGCCGAGGTGAGGTTCGACCCGGGAGGTTATTCACATTCGAGACTGGGCTGATCGGGAACCCTCGGTTCATCGTCAACTTCCCAACGAAGCGCCACTGGCGAGCGGCCAGCCGCATCGAGGACATCGAGGCCGGATTGAAGGCTCTAAGGGAATTCGTGCGGGAGCGGGGCCTTCGGTCAATTGCAGTCCCGCCACTCGGAAGCGGTCTGGGCGGACTTGATTGGAACAGCGTACGACCAAGAATCGAGAAGGCCCTATGTGGCATCCAAGACCTGCAGGCGGTAGTGTTCGAGCCCTACCAAGGTGCTGAGCGCGCGCACTTCACGCAGCCGAGAGACCTGTTCAGAACGACCCGAGGCCAAGCGGCCCGATCGACAGGAATCGCCCCTTCGGTCCGGACGGAGGCCGTGGTGTGCTGGACTCGGGCCAGCCACCGGGAATGACGGTCCGCTCGGCCATTGGGTGAACACACCATTGCTCGGTATCCAAGACCCATCGCCGGACGCCGATCAAGCAACCTCGCGCTGTCCAATCGGGCAGCTCTGGTCTCGGGTAGACAGTGGAGGCCAATCGCACTCTGCCAACACGATCTTGCAACCGCTCCATGGTGCCGAAGAGGCCCGAACTCGCCCGATGGGCGGGGAATGGCGGTATTCGGTCCCGATGACGGCCCTTGGAACAAACCAAGCTGAGACCTGAATCTGGCCCCGGAAGTTGATCCAGCCTCAGCTCAGACTGGACCGCATCAGCTCGAGTCCGAGATGCCAGAGGACCCCTGTCCCGCCGCTAGAGAGGCTCTTGCCGCAAGCACTTGCGGTCGTGGGGGAGTTCGATGATGCGCGACTCCGGCTCCTCTCTCGGCCAGCTGCCCCAGTCCGATCGCTCCACTCCCTGCGCGGGGCAGAATCGGGAAGTTCCCGTGGCGGTTGACAGTCTGTCGAAACGGTCGGATGCGCTGCAAGAGTTTCCTGGGCCGGGGTCTGCAGATGACTTCCGGGGGCTGGAAGGCCGGCGCGGAGCGGTCCTTGTGAGGGACCGGAAGTGGAGCAGCATGCACTGGACCATGGACGGAGCCGGAGGCCTCTTCGACTAGCTCGCCGGACAGTTCGAGGACTCGTGGCGATGCCTGTCGCCGCGGCCCGGCGCTACCGCCTGAAGACTGGCCAACCAGACAGTGCCCTGTCCGTTGCCCGGGGAAGGTCCTCCGGCCCGCACGAAGTGCATTTGGCCACTCTCGAAGACGACAGGTACTGGCGGAATCACCCGCGATTCCTCCGTCTGAATGGAGCAATCGCCGAGGACCGGCACAGACACTGCTGGCCCTATTCAAGCCTCAGGGAAGCCGCGCAATCAATGTGTCTCGTACCCCCCATGCCTATCTCCGTTTGCGCGCGAGCTTTACGGCTGCTAGGCTGAGCGCGCGGGGCAGTGCCCCGAGCGTTGGTTGGCTTATTCAGCCACCTGAGACTAACAGGAGGTCATGATGCTAGTTTTTGAGGATTCGAGTGCGTCTCGCTCGTTCAGGGGGGTGCGATTCATCGCGGTCCTCATCCCCGTTCTCGCGATGCTTGTGGGCAGTGCGCCCGAGGCCGTCGCGCAGAACACTGCGACCATCTCGGGCATCGTCACCGATGCCACGGGGGCGGTCATTCCGGGTGCGGAGGTCACCATCACCCGCGAGGAGACGGGAACGGTCACTGCCGTCTCGACCAACGAGGTCGGCTCGTACACTGCGGCCGCCCTTGAACTCGGCACTTACACAGTCGAGGTCCAGTCCTCGGGATTCAAGTCATTCCGCAGTACAGGCCTAGTGCTCAACGTCCGCGACAGGACAGTGATCGACGTGGCCCTAGAACTCGGGGAAGTAACGGAGACCATCGAGGTCACCGACACCGCAGTGCAGCTGCAAACGGAGAACGCCACCGTCGAGGAGGTCGTTTCCGGTAGGCAGGTCGAGAACATCGCCATGAACGGGCGCAACTTCATGCAGCTCGCGGCCCTGGTGCCGGGCGCCTCATCGACCAACAACTTCGGCTTCAACACCCCGACCGGCGTCGGCTCGGGCGGGGCTGCGAGCATCTCCTTCAACGGAATGCGGCGCAATCACAACGTCTGGCGCGTTGACGGGCAGGAGAACTACGATCGCGGCTGCGGCGGCTGCGTGGAAGTGCTTCCCTCCATCGACGCGATCCAAGAGTTCAAGGTCTCCACCGCCAACGCCGAATCGGACGCTGGCTTCGGCGCGGGCGGGCAGATCAACATCGCCATCAAGTCCGGCACGCAGGACTTCCACGGCACGTTCTACGAGTTCGTTCGCAACGACGCCTTTGACGCCAACAACTTCTTCGCGAACCTCAACGGCCGCGACAAGCCCAAGCTCCGATACAACAATTTCGGCTACAACATCGGCGGTCCAATCTCGTTCGGCAGGCAAATTCAATTCTCGCTGAGGCAGGTTAGCAACTGGGGCTGATTCGGTCTTTGGTGCCGTGTGGCTGCAGTTCTGTGGGGAGGATTGAGAGAGGTTTTCTCCCGTGCGGGGAGTTTCGGGCCTTTTTGCGGACG
>JAJDWM010000656.1 GCA_022825595.1 Bryobacterales bacterium
ACGGGTGGAAGGCAAACGGCTTCGAGTGCGAGATCTGGAAACCGAGAACGACTACGAATGGCACACGGAACGGCACGGCAAGCTGATCGCGGCCGAGCACAAAGAGGCCCAGAGTGCGGAAGCAAAGGATCAAACGCTCACTGAGCGGTTCTGCCATCTGGGAGGCCGAATGCGGCAACCCGGGCAATTAGGACGTTGGGGGTAAGAGGTGCGGCACTGCTCCTAGGTCCGGCGCCAAGTCGATCAAGACTCTTGACCACTATCTCCTTCTCGGGCGCAGGAACCCGTCGAAACCCTGATTCCGCAACTGTTCGAGCCTCGCGCTTGCCTCCGGCTCACGCCCTCCAACTGCCACCACTTGATACAGAACACGCCCGCCGGAGCGCGACTGCGAAATCGACACGCGATGGCCGTTACCCCGGACCCTCTTCGCCAGTGCGTTGGCGCTTGAGCGTTTGGAGAATGCTCCCAACTGGATGTCGAACCTCCGCGAGGTACGCTGACTACTGACAGTCCGCCGCGGCGACAGGCCCGTCGGTGGCCGGATCCTCTTGATCCGCACCTTCGCCGTGCCGGTGGCGATCATGCCGATCTCGGTCGCCGCTGCCCTAGACAGGTCGATGATGCGTTTCCCGACAAATGGCCCGCGGTCCGTAATGCGAACCTGGGTCTTGCGACCGTTCGACAGGTTCCTAACCTCGAGCCAAGTCTCGAACGGTAGCCGCTTGTGCGCGGCCGTCATCTGATTCATGTCGTAGATTTCGCCGTTCGCGGCCTGCCGGCCGTGGTAAGGGTGACCGTACCAGCTTGCTATCCCTACCTGTGTCCATCCGATCCGGGGGTTGATCGGAGGGGGCAATTTGACCTTCTTGGTTCGGGAGCCACACGCCCCGAGCGCGACAACCACAGCCACGCCACAAATTAGGAGCCCAAGCCGCGAGGTATGTGGTCGCGCCCGCGGTCGGAGCCGTTGTTGCTGTGCTACCATGCCGCATTCGTGCAGCGCATCGGCACAGCCTTGCTGGTATTGGGACTGTTGGCCGTGGCCGGAGGCTGGGCGCTTTCGCGGGAGGGCGGCAATGCAGCCGCCGGGGGTCTCGTCGTCTTGGGTCTGGCCCTGCTGGCCGTGAGATTCCAGCTCCACCCCAAGCTCCGGATCCTCTCGTTCGCGTTCTGGGTGTTCACCATGACCTGCTGGGCACTGTATTACCCAGCACACTTCATCTCTTGGGGCAGCTTTCAGCTTGCCACGCTGATCACCCCGCTGATCCAGCTGATCATGCTGGGAATGGGCGCAACCCTCAGTGTTGCCGATTTCTCGCGGGCGCTCCGAATGCCCCGGGCTGTCCTCGCGGGCATGGTCCTGCAGTTCAGCGTCATGCCGCTGCTCGGTTGGGGGATTGCTGCGAGCCTCGATTTTCCGGACGAGGTAGCAGCCGGAATCGTGCTGATCGGTTCTTGCTCCGGAGGTGTCGCTTCGAATGTCATGGCTTTCTTGGCAAGAGGCAACGTCGCGCTGTCCGTGACCATGACTGCCTGCTCGACAATGGCAGCTCCCCTGATGACTCCTCTGGCGATGCGACTCCTCGCCGGAAGGTACATCGAGATCGACTTCCTCGACATGATGTGGGCCATCGTGGAGCTCATCATCCTTCCGGTCGGCCTGGGGCTGGTGTGCAATCGGCTCTTGGCCTCGCGCAAGGGCATCCTTGATCGAGTCCTACCCACAATATCGATGGCGGGCATCTGTTTCATCCTGGCGATCATCGCCGCAGCTTCGCGCGACGAGCTCCTCGCAAGCGGAGCTGCACTCGTCGCTGCGGCTTTGGTTCACAACATTGCCGGCTACGTGTTCGGCTATTCTGCCGCGGGGCTTTGCCGCCTGAGCGAGACGGATCGTCGTACCGTGGCTTTCGAGGTGGGGATGCAGAACGGCGGCATGGCTGTAGGTCTTGCCACAAACGTCCTCAAGAGCTCGGCAGCCGCGCTGGCACCCGGCATCTTTGGGACGCTGATGAATGTCACAGGTTCGGCTCTGGCGTCCTGGTGGCGGGGCAAGACGCCCGTCTCGGACCCATGAAGCTGGAGCTGGAGGTCTTTCGCAACCTGTTCGTCTCCGTGGCGGAGGAGATGGGCATCGTCCTGTGCCGGACCTCATTCTCGGCCAATATCAAGGAACGCCGCGACTATTCGTGTGCGGTCTACGACGCGGAAGGTGAGACGGTCGCAATGGGTGACCACATGCCCGCCCATCTTGGCGCGATGCCGGCCTCGGTCTGCGCCGTAACCAACGAATTTGAGCCCCAGCCGGGAGAGATTTACTTCCTCAACGACCCCTTTCGGGGAGGTACGCACCTGCCGGACATTACGTCGGTCTCGGCAGTGCACCTCGGCCGCGGATCCCGACCCAGCTTCTATCTGGCCACAAGAGCTCACCATGCGGATGTCGGCGGTATGGTCCCCGGCTCAATGCCGCTGGCGCGGGAGACATACCAAGAAGGCCTGCGGATCCCGCCGGTGTGCTTGGTCAGGGACGGCGAGTACGACCCTGACCTGCTGTCCCTGATCTTGGCGAACGTCCGCACACCCGACGAGCGGTTGGGCGATCTCGGCGCCCAAGTGGCGGCCCACCGCGTCGGGGAGCGGCGCCTGCGGCAGATCGTGGCCAGACACGGTGCCGAGACAGTCGCCGCCCAAATGGGCGACTTGCAGGACTATGCCGAGCAGGTCATGCGCACTAGGTTGCAGAGCATTCCCGATTGCGACTGCGACTTCACGGACCACATGGACGACGACGGCTTCGGCTCTGGGCCCGTGGCCATCCGCTGCCGCCTGAGCATTCGTGGTTCCGACGTCGTCTTGGACTTTCGCGATTCGGCTGCACAGGTCGAGGGCGGAATCAACGCCAATCGGGCAGTCACGACCGCTGCGGTCATGTACTGTTTCCGCTGCATGGTCGCACCGGATGCACCCTACAACGCCGGCACGCTCCGGCCCATCCGAATCCTGACGCGGCCTGGTTCGCTGTGCGACGCGCGGCTGCCCGCAAGCACGGCCGCTGGCAATGTGGAGACCTCGCAGAGGATCGTCGACACCGTCCTGGGAGCCCTAGAGCAGGCCGTGCCTGAGCGGATCCCAGCCAGCAGCTCTGGCACCATGAACAACGTCAGCTTCGGGGGGGTGGGGTCGGTCGACGACAAACCCTTCAGCTACTACGAGACCATTGCCGGAGGCATGGGCGCCTGGCTGGGCGGAGACGGGCTTAGCGGCGTCCACACGCACATGACCAACAGCCTGAACACGCCCATCGAGGCCCTCGAACAGCAGTACCCCGTCCGCATAAGCGCCTACTCGCTGCGCAGGGGCAGTGGCGGCGACGGACGCTGGCGCGGGGGCGACGGCGTCGTGCGGGAGTACGAATTCCTGACGGATGTCTCTGCCGCCATCCTGAGCGAGCGGCGGCGGCTTCGCCCAAGAGGCGCTAGGGGTGGGCGACCAGGCCTTCCCGGGCGCAATACCCTGAACGGCCGTGAACTGCCATCCAAGGGCACGTTTCGCGTGCGGGCAGGGGACCGCCTGCGCATCGAGACGCCCGGCGGCGGTGGTTACTTCTCCAGCAGGAAGTTGCCGACGAACAGAGCGTCGATCCCGGACGAGTAGAAACTGCGCACGGCCGCGCGCGGGTCGCTGACCAGCG
>JAJDWM010000737.1 GCA_022825595.1 Bryobacterales bacterium
GAATCTCCGTATACCCATGCTCACTCGTATGAACGTCGAGCATGAAGTTCATCAGGGCCCTCTCAAGCTTTGCGCCGGGTCCTGCGTAGACGGCGAATCGCGAGCCGGCCAGCTTGGCCGCGCGCTCGAAGTCCACGATCCCGAGCCGAACGCCGAGTTCCCAGTGAGGCTTGGGCGTAAACTCGACATCGGCGGGTTCACCCCACTGGCTGACGAGCGTGTTTGCTGACTCGTCCGGTCCCTGCGGCACCTTGGGATGGGGCAGATTCGGGATCTGGCTGAGGATGCGCTGGGTCTCGTCGTTCAGGGCCCGGGTGGAGTCCTCCAGCTCGCTGATTTGGGCGTGCACCTTGCGAGACTCCAGCACGAGGTCGGCCGCGTCCATGCCGGAGCGCTTGGCCATCGCGACCCTCTTGCTGAGCCGGTTGCGGCGCCCGCGAAGCGCCTGCACCTCCGTCAGAACACCCCTGCGCCGGGCATCCGCCGCAGTGAATTCGTCCAGGATTCCGGGATCGACCCTGTGGGCGAGGCGCTGCCTCACCATCTCCAAGTCATGGCGCAAGACGCCGCGGTCAAGCATTGCTCTGGAACTCCGGGGCGGCGCGCCCGGGCACGGGTCACTCAGGCGGGCAAGCGCTCTGGAATCACCGGCGCTTCCGCCGCAGAATGCCCAGTATTGCACGGGCGGGGGCGCGAGACCCGCTGATACGATGGGCCCATGCCGCCCAGAGTGCGCTTTACGGGAACCTGCATCTCCGCTGCGGCGCTGGCCGCCGCCCTCGCGGCCTGCGCGTGGGGGGTGGCCGGCGCGGAGTGGGCAGGCGCGCGCAAATTGGACCGCGCCATCGAATCCGCGATCAAGGAGGGCCTCACGCCAGGCGCCGTGGCGTGGATCGAGTCGCGAGGGGAGCAGCTGCACTTCGCTCGCTACGGCGCCCGCAGCATCGAGCCGCAACGCGAGCCGATGGAGCTCGACACGATGTTCGACTGCGCCTCACTGACCAAGGTAATGGTCACCGCGCCCGCCGTCATGATGCTCGTGGAAGAGGGCAAGGTACGGCTCAATGACAGGGTGCAGTCCTATCTTCCCGAATTCGAGGCCGAGCAGCGCATCAACGTCCTGCAGCTGCTGACGCACTTCTCTGGGCTCAGGCCGAGCCTCACGCTGGATCCCCCTTGGGCGGGGTACGAGGTCGGCGTGCGGCTGGCGCTGCAGGAGCAGCCCACCGTGGCACCGGGCTCGAAGTTCGTCTACAGCGACATCAACTACATCCTCCTGGGCGAAATCGTCCGCCGGACCAGCGGCATGCCGCTGGACGAGTTCGCCAAGCGGCGCATCTTCGAGCCGCTTGGCATGCGCGACACGATGTATCGTCCGTCCGTCGGCCTTCGCGAGCGAATCGCGCCGACCGAAGTTCTGGAGGACGGCACTGTCCTGCGAGGCGTGGTTCACGATCCTACCGCCCGCATGATGGGCGGCGTTGCCGGGCATGCGGGGGTGTTCTCTACCGCGGGAGACGTGGCGCTCTTCGCCCGCATGATGCTCAACGGAGGGCGGGCGAACGGAAAACAGATCCTGAGCCCGCTCGGGGTGCGGCGCATGCGCACCTCGCAGAGTCCCCCGGGAAAGGCGGCCAGAGGCATCGGCTGGGACATTGACACGCCGTACTCCTCGCCCCGGGGCGATCTCTTCGGGACGTCGTCGTACGGACACACCGGCTTCACGGGGCCGTCGCTGTGGATCGATCCTGCGAGCCACTCCTTCGTGGCCCTGATGACGAACCGCGTGCACCCCACGGCAACCACGTCAGTCGTGCGGCTGCGCAGCTTCGTGGCCTCCATCACGGCAGCCAACCTGGGCCCCGACGCGGCCCTCGCCCCGGGTCTCGCTTCGGCTGCGGCCCCGTCTCGGGCTGTGTCCGCTGTCGTCCATACGGGACTCGACGTTCTGGCGGATGAAGGGTTCGCGTCCTTGGCCGGAAAGCGCGTCGGCCTACTGACGAACCGCACGGGAGTGGACCGTCGAGGCCGGCGCAACGTTGACCTGTTCGCCGGCGCAGATGCGGTCCAACTGGAGATGGTGCTAACCCCGGAACATGGACTCACCGCGGACTTGGACCAGGCGGATGTCCCCGATGGGACGGATGGGGCCACAGGAGTGCCCGTGGTGAGCCTCTACCGCGCCGACAGCAAACGCCCGGAGGTGGAGCGCATCAAGGAGCTGGACGCCCTGGTGTTCGACATTCAGGACATCGGGGCCCGCTTCTACACGTACATCACGACGATGGGATTCGCGATGGAAGCCGCAGCTCAGGCCGGCATCGAATTCTTCGTGCTGGACCGCCCGAACCCGATCACCGGTGCGGTCATAGAAGGCCCAATGTTGGACGACGGCTTGCAGTCCTTCGTGGGGTACCACCCGCTTCCTGTGCGGCATGGCATGACCGTGGGCGAGCTAGCCAGAATGTTCAACGACGAGCGCGGAATCGGCGCCGACCTGAAGGTCGTGGAAATGCGCGGATGGGAGCGGAGTCTGTGGTTCGACGAGACGGGCCTTCCATGGGTCAACCCCTCCCCTAACATCCGCTCGTTGGACCAAGCTGTCCTCTACCCGGGGATCGCAATGCTGGAGTTCATGCCGGACTACTCCGTGGGCCGTGGCACGGACGAGCCCTTTCGATTCATCGGTGCGCCGTGGATTGATGGCCCGCAGCTGGCATACGAGTTGCGCAGCGCGATGCTGCCCGGAATCCGCGTCTATCCGCGTACAGTGCGCCCAATGTCGTCGGTATTCTCAGGAGAGCTGATTCCCGGCGTGCACTTCACTATCGTAGACCGGGACCGGCTGCAGGCCAGCCGGCTGGGTATCGAGATCGCCGCAGCGCTGAGCAGGTTGTACCCTCAGCACGTTGATGTGAGGAAATCCGCCAGATTGATTGGCAGCGAGTCCACTATCGACGCACTGGAGAACGGTGCGGATACTGCCCAGATCTGGGCGCGGATTCAGGATTCCTTGGCGGCTTTCAGATCCCGGCGCAGATCTTACCTGATCTATTAGCCCTCGCCTGTCGCACTAGATCTGGCCGTAGTTGGACGAATCGAGGCCCGCGTACGGACGAGGACTGCCTTGGGCGTACGGCAAGCCACACCTTTGCCCGGAACTCCTGCAGTTTCACGCGTCGCGACTATGGCATGCCATCGAAGTTCACGTCGTCAGAGCAGACCTAGCGCTAACTCCGCAATTCAAGGGGAGCCACGGGGATTTGCCCGCAACGGCGCACCCATCAAGCTCCCGCGGGAGACTTACCGGGCGCGGAATGCAACGGATCGGGCGATTCCGCCACGCACCCCGCGCCGCCGGACCACCTCGGCAGCGGGCGGGAATGCCGGGCATCCCGCCCGCTGGCGTTTGGAATGGCCCTCCAAATCCTAGCGACTCGCGATGGCGTCCTCGACAGTGGTGATCCAGGCGGGCTTGCGCCCGCGAACCTTCCCGCCGACTCTGGCCAGCCTGGAAAGTGCCACGACTGCGTCCTCGACGCACGTCTGGTGCTTTCTGAGGTTCTCGAGCACTCCCGTCGTCCCACGCGCGGCAGGCAACTCCTCAAGTGCAGCGATTGCGCTAGCGTTTCTCTCCCAGACCACCTTGAGCTGGTCGAGCATTTGAGTGATTTCCATTCTTCCTCCCTGTCACTCTCCCGCAGGAGAATCTGTGAATCCCAATGCGATCTATGCGAATCGGGTAGTAAGCGTGCCACACTTCTACGTTCGGACCGCCTTCCCCAGAATCGCGTTGTTGTAATTCATAGCAGAGTTTGACGCTCTAAGTCAAGCATAGCATCAGCCGGGCGGGCACTCCCGCGTAATGGCGAGTGCCGGACTTTCGCGCAGGCCCAACATCTCCTCATTCCAACGCGTCAATGCAGCTTGCGTCGCGCCGAATTGGTGGGGTTTGTCCAAGGTTCAGGCAGAACGGACACCGCCAATGATTCTACTGACGATTCAGGACATGGGAATTCGGACGCGGTTTAGGCGGTGCCTAGACATTGCCTACACACGTGCCACACATGCGTTTGACACGGAAGTAACGCAGCAGTGTCGCCGACTTTCCGAAGGCGGCACGGGCAAATGGAGCGTCTTGAGCCGGAGAGCCGTGTCGATCTGAGGCGTTTACGACCGGGCAGAGCGGGCGCTGCTCCGCTTTGGCGTGTTGGCCTGCAGGAAAGGATGCACCGTTGCGAGCGTCGGGGTCGTGGCTTTCGCGCCCGCAGACCGATGCGTGGATGGCTAGGCTGGCCGGAGCCGCCATCCCGTGCCGTGGTGGAGCCGACGCAACGGCGAACGTGTGGCCAGCCGAAGGGCACGCCTTGGAACCGGTCGCCGACTGCTATATACTCGCAATATACTCGCTCGTGTCCCTGGTTCCGCTGTCCGGGCGGCTGGCGACGGCGAGCGCGTTGCACCCGCACGGTTACTGTGCCATCATTGCTTAGGTGCTGCCCAGTCGCGGCACGGGAGTTTCGGGAATGCAGATGAAGAAGATCGCCCAGTTCGGACTAGCCGCTTGCCTACTGCTGATGGTCACAGCGGTTGCCATCCCCAATCCGCAGGAGAAGCAGTACAAGGACCGCGCCGAGTACGACATCATCACTAAGGTGTACGGCGAGGCCGACCCAGCCAAGAAATTGGCCCTGCTCAACGAGTGGCGTGAGAAGTATCCGGAGACCGACTACAGTCTGGAGCGGGATCGTTTCTACCTCGACAGCTATCAGAAGACCAACAACACGACGGAGGCGATCAACGCCGCCAAGCGCGTGCTGGCTGCCTCGCCGAACGAATTCACCGCGCACTACGTCATTACGCTGTCGGTCCCTGTTATGGGCAAGGCAGACGACGCGACGATCGGCGACGGACTGACGGCGGCAGCTGCGGTGTTGCGGCTGGTGGACCAGCAGTTCGCGGCTAAGCCAGACGGCATTGCCCAAGCGGCCTGGGACAACGCCAAGCAGCAGGCGGTCGTGAACGCGAGGCTGACGCTCGGCTGGTGCAAGATGCAGCAGAAGGACAACGCCGGCGCGGCCAAGGAATTCGAGCAGGTGCTGTCCCTGGACCCATCGCGGGGCCAGGTGTCCTACTGGCTCGGCCAGATGACCCTAAACGAGCAGGACGCGTCGAAGTACGACCTGGCGTTCTTCCACTTCGCGCGCGCCGCGACCTATGACGGCCCGGGTTCGATGCCGGCCGAAGGCCGCCAGCAGGTCTTGGAGTACGTGCAGAACCTCATTAAGAACAACTACGGCGAGCAGTCCTTCGATACGTTCTGGCCGAAGTTCGAGGAGATGGCCAGGGCGGGCGCCGCACCGACGGAGCGAATCGAGCTCAAGTCCGACGACGAGATGAAGTTCGAGGCTGAGCAGGAGTCGCGCAGGCAGCTCCCGACCCTGTGGGTGTTCAAGGATCTCAAAACGACCCTGCTGGGGCCCAGCGGCGATGCGACGTGGAGCGACCTGCGCGGCAAGCTCACACCCAGAATGGGCCTGTACGTCGTGTCCGCTTCGCCTCCGGAGCGACCGGCGACGATCAACCTGACCAGCGAGCCGGGGGGACGCACCGAAGTTGTGCTTAACCTGGAGAACCGGCGCCGGACGGGGGTGCGAACCGGCTCCATGCTGACCATTGACGGCGTTGCCAGCGGTCTGGTGAGGGAGCCTTTCCGGCTCACCCTAACGGACGGCCACACGTTCTAGGTCGGGGGCCCGCGCCACCTCTCCTTCGCGCGCGGGACCGGGCTGGGGCTGATGCGGCTGGCACTGGCCCAAGCGAACTTCACGGTCGGTGACCTGACCGGCAACTCGGAGAAGATCCTGAGGCTGGCCCGCAAGGCCGACGCCTTGGGAGCCGATCTGGCCGTCTTCCCAGAGCTCGCTGTGGCGGGCTACCCGCCCTTGGACCTTGTCACCACCGCAGGCTTCCCGGAGGCCTGTGAGGCGCAGGTCCGCAGGCTCGCCCAGCGGTCCGCAGCCCTCCGGACCGCCATCGTCCTCGGCTTCTGCGGTGTGTCGGCCGAGCCGGGCAAAGCCAGCAACTGCGTCGCGTGCGTCCACAGCGGACAGATTGTCCACCGCCAAGCAAAGGCGCTGCTGCCCACGTACGACGTCTTCGACGAGGCAAGGTACTTCGAGTCCGGAAGTACGCCTGCCGTGTGGAATTTCGGGGGCGCACGGATCGGCCTGACCATCTGTGAAGACGCTTGGAACGACAAGCAATTCTGGGAGCGCACGCGCTACTCCAGGGATCCAGTCGAAGAGCTGGCGTCCCAAGGTGCCGACCTGCTGTTGAACATTTCGGCGTCGCCTTTCCACGCGGGTCGCCGTCAGTTTCGGCTGCGGATGTTTCGGGCGCTGGCCGCCCGCCACGCAATCCGGGCGGCGTTCGTGAATCAGGTGGGTGGGAATGACCAGCTGATCTTCGACGGCTCGAGCTTTGCGGTCGACGGCACGGGCCGCTTGGGGGCGACAGCCGCCTCTTTCGACGAGGACCTAGTCTGCTGGGACGTGACAGGGGGAGCACGCATGGACTCGCCGTGGCCCGGGCGGGCGGACTCCGACGGGGAACTCGCGGCGGTGTACGAGGCGCTCGTGCTGGGCACTCGCGACTATGTGACGAAGTGCGGATTCCGAGACGTATTCGTGGGAATGAGCGGGGGCATCGACTCGGCGCTGACGGCGGTGATCGCAAGCGATGCCTTGGGTCCGCGCCATGTGACCGGCGTTGCAATGCCCGGGCCGTACTCGTCCGATGGCAGCCTTGTGGACGCGCGCCACACGGCAGAGGCACTGGGAATCGGCTTCAAGACCATCGAGATCACGCCTGTCTACGACCGTTTCCTTAAGCAGCTCGCTCCCAGCTTTGCGGGGATGCCCCCAAACACGGCAGAGGAGAACCTGCAAGCGCGCCTGCGGGGCTCTGTTCTGATGGCCTTGGCGAACAAGTTCGGCGGCCTTGTGCTGACAACAGGGAACAAGAGCGAGCTTGCCGTGGGCTATTGCACGATCTACGGGGACATGTGCGGCGGCTTGGCTGTCATCAGCGACGTGCCGAAGACCATGGCATACAAGCTCGCTGGAGTCGGCAACCGGCGCCATCCGGGTGCGATCCCCGAGTCCGTGCTGACCAAGCCCCCCAGCGCCGAGCTTCGCCCCGACCAGAAGGACTCGGATTCCCTGCCCCGCTACGAAGTGCTGGACCCGATCCTGCAGGCGTATGTCGAAGAGAGCCTGCCCGTGGCGGAGATCGCCGAGCGTGTCGGCCAGCCGGCGGAGCTGGTGCGGGAGATCGCACGAATGGTGGACCGCAATGAGTACAAGCGCCAGCAGGCGGCACCCGGGCTTCGCGTGACATCCAAGGCCTTCGGCATGGGGCGCAGGTACCCGATCGCCCAGAGGTACGTCCGATAGGCTAGGGACAGGGCCTCCACTGAGGGGCACGAGCGAAGGGAGCAATTGATGACGATGGGCAGTCGTGTTTTGAGAGCCTGCCTGTACGGGGCAGCTGCACTGGTGGTCGCGGCGCTTTGCGGAACGGCCTATATCCGCTGGTCTGGCGCCAGCGTCGGGCTGTCGGGATCTGGGCGCGGCATCGTCATCGAGCATGCCAACTCCGAGCGGCGCATGCAGGACTTGGAGGAATCCCGTAGGGCCCAGGAGCGGGCGCAAGCGCACCCCGCCCGCCAGGACCTGGAGCGGTCAGCAGTCGCGGCCAAACCGGCTCCCGCCGTCGGGCAGCCGGCAGGGCCCACCAACTACTGGACTGAGTACCGTGGCCCGGGCCGAGCCGGGATCTACGGCGAGACACCGATTCGCACGGACTGGCCCGCCGAGGGCCCGCCGGTGCTCTGGCGGCAGCAGATCGGGGGCGGGTACGCGTCCATGGTTGTCGCTGATTCGCTCGTCTTCACTATTGAGCAGCGCAGGGGCCGGGAAGTGGTGGCAGCCTACCGCGTCGCGGACGGGGGCCAAGCATGGGAACACTCATGGAGGGCCCGTTTCAGCGAGTCCATGGGCGGCGACGGCCCTCGTGCGACCCCAACTTGGTCCGACGGACGCCTGTACGCGCTTGGCGCCAGCGGACACCTAGCCTGCCTGCAGGCCTCCGATGGCCGGGTCCTGTGGGAGCGGAACATCCTTGCAGACGCCGGAGCCGGCAACCTCACTTGGGGCATGGCGGGTGCCCCACTGGTCGTGGACGACCTCGTAGTCACGTTGCCGGGAGGCCGCCCGGGCAGGTCGATCATCGCCTACGACAAGTTGAGCGGTGACTTGCGCTGGTCCTCTCTGAACGACAAGGCCGGGTATGTCTCGCCGCAGGTCGCCGAGCTGGCCGGGCGCAGGCAGCTGCTCGTGGTCAGCGGCACGCGCGTTCTTGGCGCATCGCTCGATGACGGCTCGCTACTTTGGAGCCATCCGTGGAAGACTTCCTACGACGCGAACTGCGCCCAGCCACTAGTGGTTGACGGGGAACACGTGTTTGTTTCATCTGGGTATGGGCACGGAGCGGCGCTGCTCAAGATCACGGCAAATGGCGAAGCCTTCTCGGTTGAGGAAGTCTGGTTCAACCGCAACATGAAGAACAAGTTCAACCCCTCAGTTCTCGCCAGCGGGGTGGTCTACGGCCTGGACGAGGGAATCCTGGTCGCCTTGGACGTCCGAACGGGCGAGCGCCACTGGAAGCAGGGCAGGTATCGCTACGGACAGTTGCTCCACGCCGCCGGGCACTTGATAGTGGTAAGCGAGCAAGGCGACCTCGCGCTCGTGGAGGCCACGCCCGAGGAGTACCGAGAACTGGCGCGGTTTGAGGCGATCCCCGGCAAGACCTGGAACGTGCCAGCCATGGCAGACGGCATCCTGTACGTCCGCAACCAGACCGAAATGGCCGCGTACGATCTGCGCTAGAGACTCGCGCGCACGACCCTTAAGTGGAACAGCAGCCAGTGGCGCGAGACCGGCTCGATGTGGCGGTGGTCGGCGTTGGAGCGTTCGGTCGACACCACGCCCGCGTCTACTCGGCCATGCCGGAGGCCCGGCTGGTCGCCGTAGTGGACCCGGACCGGGACCGCGCCGGGCAGGTCGCCGGGGAGTTCGACTGTGACGCACTTTGGGACATCGGCAGCCTCCCGGATAGCATCCGAGCGGCGAGCGTCGCCGTGCCGACAGCGCTGCACGTGCCGGTCGGGCTGGCCTTGCTGCGGAGGGGCTTCGACATTTTGGTCGAGAAACCGCTTGCGGCGGGATCCGAGGGCGCCCTGGAGCTCGTGGAGGAAGCCGAGCACATGGGCCGGACCCTGCAGGTCGGCCACTTGGAGCGATTCAACCCGGCCGTGCAGATCGCCGCCGCGAGTGCAACCGTGCCCCTCTTCTTCGAGATCCACAGGCTGAGCCCGTTCAGCCCGAGAAGCCTTGACATCGACGTCGTGCTGGACCTGATGATTCACGACATCGACATCGTGCTCAAGCTGGTGCAGTCCCCAGTCTGCAAGGTCGACGCCAGCGGCGTCACCGTCGTCAGCTCCCATGCCGACATCGCCAACGCCCGCCTTCAGTTCGAGTCCGGGTGCGTCGCTAACCTGACGGCGAGCCGCGTATCGACAGAGAAAGTCCGCAAGCTGCGGTTCTTTCAGCCGGGGGAGTACGTCTCGATCGACTACATGTCGCAGAGCGGCGTGCGCATTGCGGTCGGATCCTCGTCGGACCTGCGCGTCCGTCCGATCCGCCCAAGCCGGGACGAACCGCTGCGCCGCCAACTCGAGTCGTTCGTGAAGGCAGTCAGGAACGGCGAAGAGCCGCCGGTCACCGGCCGAGAGGGCATCGCTGCGCTGGACCTCGCACTTAGAATAAGGGAGGCCATCGAGGAGCATTCGAACTTGGTCTCGAAGACTCTCTCTGCGCTCAGCTAATTGAACGATCTCCGCCCGGCAGCGCTGCACCTCTTGCTGGAGGACTACGGCAAGAGCGTCTCAGAGCGCGCCTCGCAGGGCCCTCCGGCCGATCTGCCCCCCAGTGATTTGCCGCTGTGGCTCGAGGCGCACTCCTTCGAAGACCGCATTCGGTGGCAGATCACCCATGCCCCCCGAATGTCGTTGCGCCCCGGCGGCCCGCTTCGAGAGTTGCTGGCAGAACGCTTTGACCCGGTAGCGCGGTACAGGTCGACTGCCGGGAGCGGCGTGTGGCCACCGGACCCGGTCACGCCTCTCGAGATCGGGGTGGACTGGGACTCCGAGAGCCTGCGCTTCCCGCCGGCTCTGACCCGGTCGGCGTCCGCCTTGGTGCACGCGGTCCTGCTGCTACTGCTCCTCATCCCGGCCGAGATGGAGCTTGACCTTAGGGAGCCCGCTGACTGGAACGCGATGCACATCACGCTCATGGCACCGCCCCTCGACGACCTCCCTCCCCTGCAGGCAAGCCTCGACATTCCGGGAGAAGGCGACAGCGGCTTCCTTGGCCTGCCACTCCCCGCCCCGGAAGAGGGGCCCGGTCCCGAGCCTGACCCTGAGCCGGAGTCTGAACCGGAGCCCGAGCCGGAAGAGCCTGAAGTGCAGCCGATCGAGCCGGAGGAGGAGCCCGACCCGGAGGACGAAGGCGCAGCGATCGACGAGACCGAAGCGGAGCCGGAGCCTGAACCCGAGCCCACCCCGGCGCAGAGCCCGAACCCGGCGGAGTTCCGCACCGGCACGCAACTGGCCACCGCGCGCGATCCGAGGCTGCTGCCAATGCCCAAGGCTCCCAGCCGTAAGCGCGCTGTCCTTCAGCTGGAGAACCCAAGGGCGAGCATGCCCGGCCGTACGGGTAACGCTCAAGCGGGAACGCTCGAGCTCGTGCCGCGGCCGGACCAGATCGTCTCCGGTGCCGTTGCGAGCCTGAAGCGGGGCGGCGGCCCGCGGCAGGCCGTGGGTGACGGGTTCGGTGGCTCGACCGCCAGCGTCGGACTGCCGCCTGGGCCGACCGATGCCGGGAGCCTGGTGGAACTGCTCAGCGATCCGCGGGGAGTGGATTTCCGGCCCTACCTGACGCAGGTCTTGGCGACCGTGCGCAGGAACTGGTTCGCGGTGATTCCGGAAAGCGCACGGCTCGGGATGACGCGTGGCCGCACGCTGATCCAATTCTCGGTCGCTCGTAACGGGGCCGTTCCCAAGCTCGTGATAGCAAGGACTTCCGGAACGCCGCCGCTTGACCGCGCCGCGGTTGCCGGGGTCAGTGCATCCAATCCCTTCCCGCCCCTTCCGCAAGAGTACCTAGGAGGCGAGATCCGTCTCCAATTCACGTTCCTGTACAATATGCGGAACCCGTGAGCCGGCGGCAGCAGGTGGGGCCGCGATCGGGCATCGGGGATCCGCTATGGCTACGACTCGCAGGCATTTCCTAGGCGGTCTGACGGCCGCGGCGTCGGTGGCGTCATCGTTTCAGCAGGCGTGCTCCAGCGCTGGGGACGACCGTTGGAACATCGTCTGGATCATCGCCGACGACCTTTCGCCGGACTTGTCTTGCTACGGCAGCAGCGAAGTTCACACGCCAAACATCGACCGTTTGGCCGCTGAGGGCGCACGTTTCGGGCATGCGTATGTGACCTGCCCGGTGTGCTCGCCCTCCCGATCGGCGCTGATCACGGGCATGTACCAGACCAGCATCGGCGCCCATGGGCACAGGAGCCACAGGGGCGACGGCTTCAGACTGCCCGTGCCCGTGCGCATGATCACGGACTACTTCCGCGAGGCCGGCTACTATACCGTCAACGACCACGAGAGCGGTCTCGGAGGCCGCAACAAGACCGACTTCAACTTCGAGCACGAGCGGCCGTTCGACGGCAGGGATTGGCGGGACCGGAATCCGGGCCAGCCCTTCTACGCGCAGGTCAACATATTCGAGCCGCACCGTGGGCGGCCTCCTGACGTCTGGGCGTTCACTGAGGGACTCGAAGATCCAACAGACCCGGGCGCCGTCAGCCCGCCGGCGTACTATCCGCAAGACGAGATCTCGCGGCGCGACTGGGCGGGGTACCTGGATGCAGTCCGCATGCTTGACGAGAAGGTCGGGAGGGTCTTGGACCGGCTTGACGAAGACGGGCTCTCCGAGAGGACCGTGGTCATCTTCTTCGGCGACCATGGGCGGCCGATGCCTCGGGACAAGCAATTCCTCTACGACGGCGGGATCCGGGTCCCTCTCATAATCCGCTGGCCGGGCCATGTTGAACCCGGCAGCGTCCGGGACGAGCTGGTCAGCTCGATCGACCTCTCCGCAACCTCGCTGGCGATTGCCGGCATCCAAGTTCCGGAGCACATGGAGGGCAGAGCTCTGCTGGACCTCGGCGAGGCTCCGGACCGCGACTACATCTTTTCGGCTAGAGACCGCTGCGATGAGACGGTCGACCGCATCCGGGCTGTGCGCGACAAGCGCTACAAGTACATCCGGAACTACCACCCCGACCGGCCTTACATGCAGCTCAACCGCTACAAGGAGGTTTCGTACCCGATCTGGCGCCAGATGTCGCGGATGCGGCTGCACGGCGAGGTGGACGAGAGCGAGTTTCCGTTCTTGGCGGCCACGCGCCCCGAGGAAGAGCTGTACGACACGCAATCGGATCCGGACGAGCTCCAAAATCTCGCCGATTCGGCCGAACACCAGCAGGTCCTGACCCAGATGGCTACGGCCCTAGACCTTTGGATCCAGCGCTACGGAGACAAGGGGGAGATTCCGGAGGATCCCCGTATCGCAGCCGAGTGGGAGGAACGGATGGCCAAGACCTACCCAGAAGCCTATGAGATCCTTGCCGAGCGGGAGACCCCTTGGAAGTGAGGGCCAGTGGCCTGCCGCTGACGCTCGCCGCGGTTTCCGTGGCGGCTCTGGCTGCGGGGCTTTCAGGCCACGCGCTCGCGCTTGGCGTTTGCGCCGTTGCTCTGTTGGTCGGGCTGTGCCTGCTCGGGCTGCGCTCTCCGGGCCAGCCGTCCGCTAGGACGGTATCGGCCCTTCTGGCCTTCGCATTCGCATTCTGCGCGCTGCTGGTTCTGGCCGGTCGGCTTCACAAGCCATCCGAGCCCGTCCAGACACTGGGAGGAATACCGCCGGGAACGGCCATGCTGCTGTATGGCATCGCGCCTCTTGGCCTCACAATAGGTCTGATCTACGGAGCCACGTTTTCGTCTGAGGTGCTCCCCGATCAGCGGCTGCGCGATTTCCTCTCGCGCCACGCCAAGAAGTAGACCACCGACCACGCATGCCCTCGGCGGACTCGGGCCTGATCATCTCCTGCGTGGTCGGCTACCTGGGCATATGCGCCGCGATCGGCGTGTGGGCCATGCGCCGAACAGCCTCGGCCGCGGACTTCTTCCTCGCGGGCAAGTCCCTGGGCCCGATGGTCGTCGTAATGGCCTCGATCTCCAGCGTCATGAGCGGGTTCGGCTTCGTCGGCGGGCCGGGCTTGGTGTACGAGTCTGGCTCGAGCTCGTTGTGGATGGCTTTCGTGTGCGCCTTCAGTCTTCCGACCACCTACGTCCTGACGGGCAAGCGTCTGCGGCTTCTCGTGGAAGCCCGTCCCATCCTGACCCTGCCGGAAGCTGTCTCGGCGCGCTACGGGGGGACTCTCCCGGCACTGGCGATGAGCCTGGCGATCTTCCTTGGAGTGATCGGCTACTTGGGCACGCAGGTGCTGGCAATTGGCACTGTCCTGCAGGCCGTGCTGGGAATCGACCTGCTGACCGCCTTGGCCATCGGCCTCGGCGTGCTGGCCTTCTACTCAATCGCCGGGGGGATTGTGGCCGGGGTGTACACCGACCTGTTCCAGGGAGTTCTGATGCTGGGCGCGGCCATCGCCGTGCTCGCCCAGTGCCTCAAGGTTGGCGGCGGCCTGGAGTCGATGACCCAGACGCTGTGGGCCATGGATCCGGAGTATTTCGGCCCTTGGGGCACGCGTGGCGATCTGGCGGCCCTCAGCTGGATGCTGCTGTTCGGCCTCGGCGCAGCCGGGCAGCCCCACTTCATCACAAAGCTGATGATGCTCAAGGATGTCCGACGGCTGCGCTGGAGCGCTCTGGCTACGGGCTCGAGCTACCTCGTGCTCGCGACGCTGTGGATGGGCGTCGGACTGGCGATGCGCACGGTGGTTGCCCGGGGCGACCACCCAGAGTTGGGAAACCCGGATCTGGCTGCGCCGACGTTCCTGCTGCACTACACCCCCGAACTCCTGGCCGGCCTCGTGTTTGCCGGCCTGCTGGCCGCGATCATGTCGACCGCGGACTCGTTCCTCAACCTCGGCGCGGCGGCGGTTGTGCGTGACGTGCCGATGGCGGTTCTGGGCAGGCCCCTCAAGGCCGAACTGTTCTGGTCCCGAGTTGCGACAGGGTGCCTGCTGCTGCTATCCACTCTGTTCGCGCTATACATGGAGAGCCTGATCGCGCTGCTTGGCACGTTTGGGTGGGGAACTTTCGCAGCAGCAATCGTCCCCAGCATCTGCATTGGGCTGAACTGGAAGCGTGCGACCGGACAGGCCTGCGTGGCATCGATCGGCACCAGCATCGCGCTCAACTTCACGCTCGAAATGTCGGCGCGCAACGGCCTCAGCCTGCTGCCGCCGGGGCTGGCCGTCGGCGCCGTAGCGCTGCTGGCCTCCACAGTGGTATTCGTTCTGGTCTCGCTGGCGACACGTCCTCGGAAGCTGGCCCCGGACATCGACGCCCTGATGGACGTCTAACCCGGCGCGAAGTGCGAGAAGCCGGCAGCATCTATGCGACGCCGGCCCTCGGGGCCCTGGACCCACGCTCCTGTACCGCGCTCGATCCAGCCGATCCGGGATACGACATGGGCCTTGGGAGGCGGCGTCCCGGGGGGCAGCGTGAAGAGCAGTTCGTACTCCTCGCCCGAACTCAAGGCCTCGTCGTGAGAGGCGCCGGGGAAGACGGGAACGGCTCCCTGCTCGACAACGGCCATCACTCCGCTGGCCTCGGCCAGCCGGCCCAGATCCAGCCCGAGGCCGTCGCTCACGTCGATGGCGGCCGTCGCAGGGACTTCCGCGAGTTGGAGACCCAAGGCGATTCTCGCCGCTGGGGCGCAGTGCCTCCGGATTGCGGGGTCCCGCCTGTCCGTGTCTGGCCCCTCCAAGAGGCGGCGCAGGCCGAGGCTTGAGCCACCAAGCACTCCGGACACAAACAGCCCGTCGCCGGGCCGCGCACCGGAGCGCAGCAGAGCACGGCCGGGCTTGGCCCGGCCTACGAGTGTGACAGTCGCGACGAAACGCTCCCCGCTGGAGACATCCCCGCCTAGCAAGGTCAAGCCGGGCACGCCCGCGTCGGTCGCAGCCTGCCGCAGACCCTGCTGGAACTTGTCATGCCAGTCTCCCGCCAGTGCCTTCGCGGGAAGGCACACCGTCTGCGCCAAGAACAGCGGCCAGCCGCCCATGGCAGCCACGTCACTGAGGGACCTGACCAGCGCCTTGCGGCCTAGGTCGCGCGGGGAATGACGGCCCCAGACGAAGTGGTTGCCCTCGACGATCTGGTCGGTCGTGATCAGCACGTCATGTGCCAGCCCCGGCAGTTCCAAGACCGCGCAATCATCGCCGCGAACCACCCCACCGCTGTCCGGCCGTGCTTCCCAGAGCGACTCGATTCTTTCAATAATGCGCGCTTCTTGTGTGGCCCCGGGCGCGGTCGGGCATTGACACGGCAGATGCGGTTTATGTAACATGGTTGATCTTGCTGGCCTAGCGAGAGTGTCTTCCCACAGCCCGCTACATATAGCGTTTTCCCTGTCGGTCGGACACCAACCTCGAGACAGCTGAGCCCGATGAGAACAGACCGATTCCTGTTCATTGTCGCCCACCCGAGTCTGGGCCGGATTGGCAGGATCAGCCTGTCGAACCGCTCGGTCCATGCCGCCTTGGTCGCTGCGGGAATCTGTCTGGTCGCCCTTCTGGGCTTTGCCGCAGAGCTTTACCGCGCCACCACTGAGAACCGGCGGCTCAATGCCGAGAACGATGCCCTGCGGGCGGTGGGTCAGAGCATGGCGATGACCATCGATGAGCGGGGTCGGCAGATTGAGTCGCTGTCGTCACTCGCCTACCACGTGTCCATCGCGTATGGCATTCGCCGTGACGGCGTGGCGGCGCACCCAGGCCCGGCAGGGGACGCTCCTTCGCTGTACTACACCTCGCTGAGCCAGTTTGACCGGCTGCAGGCGGCGATCGACCACGGCTCCGCTTCCGAACTGCTGGCCAACACGACGCCATCGATCTGGCCGGTCCGCGGCAGGATCACCAGCGCTTTCGGCAAGCGGACGGATCCCTTCAGCGGCAGTTCGGCCTTCCATCCGGGCATGGACATTAGCGCGCCAAACGGTACTCCAGTCTGGGCGACCGCGGATGGGATTGTCGTGGGAACCGGATGGGAATCCGGAGGCTTGGGACGGACGATCGCCATCAGCCACGGCCGTGCCGGCTTCGGCACCCGCTACGGGCACCTCAAGGACTCCTTGGTGCGTGTCGGCCAGGTTGTCCGCCGGGGCGAGGTCATCGGTTCCGTCGGTGCCACGGGGCGCACGACGGGCAATCATGTGCACTACGAAGTGACCTACAGGGGTCTGACGGTGAATCCCTACAAGTACCTCCGAGCCCGCAACTTCGTCGAGCCGACGCGGCTGACCGATTAGGGCTCCCGCGGCTTGCCGCTGCCAAACCAACAGATGGTAATCTCCGTGCCGGCGCGAACGCCGAGCAGCTGAGCCGCGCTTGCCCGATTGATGGAGACCTCAAGATAGCCGCTGCTGCCCTCAATCAGGAAGGGGGCGCCGACCGGAGCCTCGGCGTAAGACTCGGCCATCGCGAAGACCGTTCCCGCCCCAACTTGCAGGCCCTCGCGACTTCCGAGTTGGCCCGCACGGAAGTTGGTCACCAAGTTCCCGAAACGATCCACGTGCAGCACGCGACCGCGGCGGGCGGTTGGCTCCATGGAATGCAGCATCAAGGGCTCACGCACTCTGGGCCCCACGTGGTCGAATCGCAGCCCGGCCATGAGACGCGCAGCCGCCGGGGCGAAGAGGTCCCTGCCGTGGAAGGTGCGGCTGATCTCCGCGAGGCCATGCCTTGCATCGATCGCGCGCATTTCAAACTCCGGATCGCGCTCGAGCACGAAGGACAGCACACCGTTGTCGGGCGCGACGAACAAGTGACCTCCGGCGCGGGCAGCAACGGCTCTTCGGGACGAGCCCACGCCGGGGTCCACCACTACCACGTGGGTCGTCCCGGTCGGGAACCAGCGATAGGCCTGCGCGATAGCAAATGCTCCCTCGGGAACATTGAAGGCCGGAACGTCATGTGTTATGTCAATCACCCCCACGTCCGGCGCGATCCCGGCGATGACTCCCTTCATCACGCCGACGTAGTGGTCGCTGAGGCCAAAGTCGGTCGTCAGCGTCACGAACGAGCGTCCCGGTCTGTCTGCAGCCTGAGCAGACCCGGCTGTCGTACGGCGTCGGCTCAAGAACCCTCCCCTAGACCGTTGTCCGGACCGATGCCTCCCGCTCCTGACCCACGCTTGCCGTGCGGAAGGAGAGCCGTCGCGTAGCGAGCGGCAAGCATGAGGGCCGCAGGAACGAGCAGCGCTGCGGCAAATGCGGCGAGGAATCCGTGCACCCCGCGAGCCCGGGCGCCCACTCCGGCATAGACGGCGGCAATACCCGCGTTCGAGCAGCCAGCCAGCCATGCAAATCGGGCCGGCGGCATCCCTGCCACGCCCGCCAGCACTACCGTGCCCTCTGCCAGCACTGGCACTGCGCGCGCAGCGACCAGCGCCAAACTCCCCCACCGCCGCCATGCCCTAGAAGCGCGATCGAGGTCATCGGCGCCCACAAGGCGCACCGCGATGCGGAACCCGGCGAAGCGGCCGAGCGCATACCCGACCAGCGCCCCGCACTGCAGGCCAGCCCAGCCGGCAGCCAGGCCCGGAAGCATCCCCAGCAAGATGCCGGAGGCGGTCAGCACTAGGCTGGAAGGAATCGGGAGCAGCACATCGGCCGTCAGGAGCAGCACGACCAGCGCGGCGCTGACTGCCCGGCTCGAATCCGGAATGAGCAACTCACCGGTAGCCGTGGACAGCGGCTCGTCGAGCAGCCAGAATGGCACGAGTACGACGGCCGCCAGCATGAGCGTCGCGAGTCCCCAACGCAGAGCTGCCCCCAACATCGGGCCAGGGACCGGGGATCTCTTGAGGCTCGGACGTGAGACTGCCACCGCTAGCGAGACTCGAATTGGACCCTGTTGCTGGCCTGACCGTCCGCCGAGATCCATACCGAGTGGCTCCCAGCGCTCAGACCGCTCGGCAGGCGCAGGAGGACTTCATAGAAGCCGACGTCTTCGTTGTCCAACGCGCAGCCGGCAACGTTTGCCGTCTCGCCGTCAATCCAAGCCCGGATTCGGGCCACCACCTCTTGGACGGGATAGTCCAGACCCGGACGACCCGTGCGCCCCGGAGGGCTGACCGCGCCCAGGCCAGTGCAGTACAGCGCGATCAAGCCGCCCGCAACAGGCAGCCCGTCTGCCGGCTGAAAGCTCTGGGAGGCTCCCTCCAGTGTCCCGGCAACGATCCGCTGCGGGAAGATTCCCGGGTGGACCGGAGCGATCGGGATCTCGATGGCGGGGACAGAGCCAAATGGCGTCGTCACCACGATGCGGGCCCTGTCGGTGGCGACTCCGAACGGCACTTGGAGCGTGACGGCCTCCGGGGATACGCTGGCCAGGGGAGCGGCAACGCCTGCAACGCTGACGCGCGTGCCGGCAAGCTCGCGCGGTAGGGATCGCGGCGCCACGGGCTCGCCCCCGTCCTCAGGCTCGACCGGCACAAGTCGCGTGCCGTAGACCTGCTGATCAGCGGCCAATCCAGTTCCGGCCAGCGTGATTAGACTCCCGGGCGCAAAGCCCTGCTCGTCCTCAAGAACTGCTCCACTGGCGGCGTTTGCGGCCAGAAGTGGGTCGAGCATGGGTGTCTCGAGAGCGACGACCGCATTGGTTTCCAACCGGACATCCGGCAGCCCGGCAATCTGGACGGTGAGTGTCTGATCGGAAGCCGAGTCGACGAATGGCCAGTGGATGGGGACCACGCCCCCGGCATCAGTCACGTATGTGACGGCCGGACATTCCTCGTACCCTGTCGCGCAGAACTCCATCTCGACGCCGCTGTAATGGACGAGATTGCTGTCACGGACGCGGAATCGCAACGTTGCTGGCCTGTTCGCCACGCCGTGCAACTGTTCCGGCTGGCCTGCCTCAAGCTCGAGGCCAACGGGGTCTTCGCGAACGACAAGCCGCGTCACAGCCCGGGAATAGCCAGCTACGGGTGCCTCCGCAAACAGAGTTGCAATTCCAGGAGACTGGGCCTCCAGCTCGAAGGCCACCATGTCCTCGCCAGCCGGTATGGTCACGACCGCCGGAATCGTCGCGATCGCGGTGTCGAGGCGCAGCTGCACGTCAAAGTCCGTCTCGAGCGGAGCGTCGATCTCGACCTGTGCAGAACCGGAAGATCCAGCGATCAGCCCCGCGGCCGGCCATGTTGAGAGGTGCAGCATTCTGGCCACCCCGGCTGCGGTCGACGCCCGGGCACCGAAGTTGGACTCGAAGAAGGCAAGCCAGTGCCGCCGGAGATCTTGCAGGGTGGCCAGAGACTGCGGCTTGGGCTGCTCGCCTTCGGCCACGACAAGGGCAAATCCGTGCCTGAAGTGCCGCTGCGCGACCGTCCAATCAGGACGCCTGGGCCCTTCTTTGAGCACTATGTCTTCGACCCGCAAGTCCTTCCTGACTCCGTCGAACTCAATGCCCTCCTCAGGAGAGCGCGCCGCAGATCCGAACCGCAGCCCGGGACGGAAGTCCGTTCTGGGGGTGACCGGGGAAGTAACCAAGGAGAAGGCCGGCACTTCCGACGGATCCAGCAGGCCCATCAGGTACTGGTCGAGCTTTGCGTAGCGCTGGCTGGGCTCACCGGTCACGAACCGGGGGCTGGCGAAACGCCCGTTGTCGACGATGGCATTTCCTTCCAGAACGGAAGCCTCCGAGTTGAAGAAGAAGCTCCAGTGCGCGAATTGGCGCCCCAGCAGCAGGTCCGAGTCCTCTCCGGTCTCCGGATCGACGAACTGCGGGTACGCCAAGTGCCGATGGCCCACCTCGTGGGCCAGCACTGTCAGCATCGAGTCCCCGAGCAGTCCCGAAATCGGGTCGGTGGGACCGGGCGGATACTGCGTGAGGGGTCCCATGTTGACGAATGAGGAAAGGCGCCTGGGGGAACCGAACACCGTGCCATAGTTCACATCGAAGTCACCAATTCCCTTGATCTCGTTGCGCACAGTGAACTGGTGTGCGAAGGAGTACCGGCTGGCATCGATTCCGAGGTCGTTGAAGACGACCAAGGTGTCGTACGCATCCTCGTGGCCCCGGAAGAAGGAATGTGATATGGCGAACTCGTCGAGGGTCTGTTCCTCGACAAACACCTCGGCCACTATGTTGGCGGAATGGAGCTCTGCGCCGTCGGCTTCGCTCCAGTCCACGACATCAACCCCGCTGTTTGCATTACCCGTGAACAGGCCGATCACCGCATTGGGGACATCCACGTCTCCGTAGCGAAACTCGATGTCCCCTCCTGCCCCGAGCGTGACCTGGAACGTCTGCGGGCGGCCAGTGTTGGACTCGGAGTGGACCGGTACTTCCACCCACGAGACGGTGACGGTGTCCGGGCGAGCATCGACCCGGACCCTCCCGCCCACGCTCGGATCGAGATCCCTGAATAGCGGGCAGATCCGGGGGGGGCCGATGGCTGCGCGCGTGTAGGTGCGCGGATCGGACCTTGCCTCCGGAAAGCGGAACGTCAAATTGCCGTCCGACTGCACATAGACCTGGCCGTAAGTCCGCCCGTAGAAGGGGAACTGGAACGGCAGGTCGATCAAGGCCGAGTCGTCGTCCTCTAGGTCCAGCCAGATTCCTATCTCGCTGATTGGCACGCCTCCAGGAACGCTGGCCGACTGGACCTTGAACGTCTCTCCCTCCGGGGTGATCGAAACGGTCGATCCGGACAGGTCGAACTCCCGTTCCGGCGCCCAGATTTCCCTCGACGCTTCGATGATGGCGATGTCCCCCACATCGGCGGGGAGTTCCGCGGGAGGCTCCATGAAGCGCGGTCCGGCGTGCGTCCGCTCCACTGAATGCTGTCGGTGCAGGACGAGTGGCTCGCTGGCATGGCGGGGCGCTCCGCACGCAACACGTCCCGAACCGGGCGCAAGGATCGGGGCCGCAACGCCCAGAAACTGCGACAAGGGAAAGAGGAGGCACAGCGCGAATGTGCCCCCGAGGTTGGGAAGACTGCCGGAGGGCCACGTGATGTGCAATCCTTCCGTACCCCTCATCGTTCGTTCGCAGAATCCGCCTAGCCGCCTCACGGCGGAGGAAACGCCTCTGGCAGCGCTGCTCAAGCCCTAGAGTCAATCCTAACGGCACGGACGTCAAGGCGCGTTCCTATGAAGTGCCAATGGCTGGCAAAGCACCGCGAAGGAGGGCCTCGATTCCCACAGACTTTGTTGGTCCCGAGTCGTCTCTCATTCTGGAACCGGTGGGGCATTCGGCAAGCGGTCGGCGGATACGCGGCCGAGGGTACCATTGCCGACCATTACTACACGATGTGGCCGGGCGCATTCACTGGGCTTGGCAAACGGGCCTTGCCCGCTCAACATCGCTCCCAGTGGGGGAATGGCCGGACGAGCTTGACGCGATCTGAAGCGACGGTCAGCCGCCTGCGGCGCGCCGAGCCCATGCCTCGGGTGGAGTAGGACCAATCGGGAGATCCTCTACGGGAACTAGCGATCGCTATTGGCGGGGGATGCGTGAGTAGCCGTTGCTGTGGACGGCCTCAAGGCACGAGATCAAGACTCGACGCGTGTCGCTGGGCGCAATGATCGCGTCGACATGGCCCCGCGAGGCAGACCACTTCGCATCGAGGGTCCGCTCGTACCGGTCGCGGGTGCTCTCGATCTCGCGCAGGAGGTCCGGGGGGATTTTGCTGCCCGCGAGTTCCAGCGCATGCAGCTGAGAAGCGAAAAGGGCCTGCACGGCGGACTCGCCCTCCATCACTCCTATCCTTGCGGACGGCCACGCCAGCGTGAACTCGGGATCAAACCCTTGGCCGGCCATCGCGTAATATCCGGCCCCGCTGGCGTGCCGCAGCGTAAGCACGATCTTCGGAACGCGCGTGGTCGCCATCGACTCGATCATGTCTGCCCCTGCCCGGATGATGCCTTCGCGCTCGGCGCTGGGACCCACCATGAATCCAGTCACGTCCTGCAGGTATACGAGCGGATGTCCCTGCCGATCGCACTTTGAGACGAACTCAGTAGCCTTCCGCGCAGTCTCCGCATAGATGATGGCACCGATACGGGTCTGCCGAGCTTGCCGGAAGACGCCGCGACGGTTCGCGATCAGCCCAACTGCCCATCCCCCGATGCGCACGTTGGCACAGAGCAATTCAGGAGCGCGCCCTGCCATGAACTCCAGACAACCATCGCCGTCCGCGATCCTCCTCACCACTTCGTGGACGTCGTAAGGACGCCGATGGTCTGCTGGCAAGACGCTCTCGAGCCCATCGCCATCCTCCGCCTCCGCTGCTGGCGGGGCGGAACGCAGCTTGCCGGGAAGGTCGGCCAGTATTTCACGGATCCGAGTCAAGCAGTCCGCGTCGGTTCCAACTCGGTAGTGGGCGACTCCACTCCGCTCGGTATGGACTCGCGATCCCCCTAGCTCCTCGGCGCTGACCCGCTGACCCGTCGCACCCTGCACGAGATTGGGCCCCCCGAGACCCATGAAACTGGTTCCTTCGACCATCAGGATGACGTCGCTGAGAGCCGGAAGGTAGGCGCCTCCAGCAATGCAGGGTCCCATCACGGCCGAGATCTGCGGGATACGAAGCTGACGGCGCATTCTCGAGCAGTTGTGGAAAATCCGTGCTCCGCCGAACGGGCCTGGGAATGTTTCATCCTGCAGCGGCAGGAAGATCCCGGCGGAGTCGACGAGGTACACGATCGGAATCCTGCAACGCATCGCGATTTCCTGGATGCGCACGATCTTCGCCACCGTCTCCGGAAACCAGCTCCCAGCCTTGACCGTGGCGTCGTTGGCCATCACGGCCACCGGGCGCCCCGCGACGCGCCCGACTACCGTCACCACACCCGCCGCTGGCGCAATCCCGCTATGTGCTTGCGATGCAACCAGCAGCCCGATCTCTAACGGCGAGTCCCCGTCATCCAATAGCGCTGCGACCCGCTCCCGGGCGAGCATCTTGCCGGCGGAGCGCTGGCGTTCAGCCTTGCGGGAGCCGCCACCCTTGCACAGGGACCGCTCGAGCCGCCGAAGCTCTTCAAGAAGGGCCTCCATGTACTCCTTGCGCCGAGCGATCTCCCCCGTGCCGGGAGGCGAGAGCCCCGACTGCGGTCCGAGCGGAAAACCCATGAGCCTACGCTAGCAGCGCCACAAGCGCTGTCATTTCCCGCAGGCCCGCCGGTCAGGCGTTCCGTCACTTCGCGGCATATCTACTATGGCCACCACGTCTCCCAGACACCCAGGAATCGGAAGTGACGCACAAGCCCTTCCTGACGAAGCCAGGCCAAGACTTCCCCGGAGTCCAGCCTCGGCCCCATACGGCCGTCCATGTCCGCGACGCCCAACACCAGTGCTGCGGCAGTAGCGGCGGTGTCGGCCACATCTCCCACGCTCACGTTGTCGAGGGTGTCCGCGACGGAGTGGTACGGCACGACGTAGTCGACCGTGTCCTGAACGGCGAACAGCGATGGGACTCCGCGTAGCAGGAAGGCGACGTTGTCGCTGATGTAGTACGCCTCCGCAGTGTTACGCAAGTGCCGGTCAGGACTCGCCATTGCCAATAGCCGATCAAGCGTCGGCAGCAGGTCATTGCGACCGCCGGTGGAATAGCCCACCAGCGGTCCGGCACCCATGTCGTGGATGAACGTCGCCACGTGGTCGTCCATCTGACCCGCGTGGCGGGTCGCGTAGGCCCGCGAGCCATGCAGTCCGAGCTCCTCCCCGCCGAACAGCACAAATCGCAGCGTACGGGAAGGACGCACGCCCGACGCCTGGACAGACCGCGCGACGTGCATGACCAGCGCGGCGTTGACGGCGTTGTCCAAACAGCCCGTGCCCATGTCCCAAGAGTCCAAGTGCGCACCGATAAGCACGATTTCGCCCGGCAGTTCGGAGCCTTCAATGTCGGCTACTGCGTTCGCGGTCTCGAACGCTGGCCCGATGCGGTTGGGGAGATGAAGTCGGACCTGCACGCGCTCCCCTGCCTCGAGCAGCCTGAGCAATCGTAGCCCTTCGTCGCGAGCCACGACCGCCGACGGGACGGGATCAAGGTCTCCGGTGAGGCTGTGGAGGTGACGGTACAGCACTTGGTTGGTGCGATTGGAAATGAACAGCACTGCCTCGACGTCGGACGCCGCCGCTGCTCGCATCGCCTCCAGCGCGTCACGCTGAGACTCGCCAAGATCCTGGAACGAAGAGACCACGTCGAGGCTGATCAACGCAACCTTCCCCGACAAGTCGGGACTTGCTCGTGCAGCGGAATAGCCGCTGCCAGTGCCAACCAGAACTACCTCGGCCTGGAGCGGATCGGCGATCGGGGGTGAGAGCGCCGTTGAGGCGCCGCGAAGGCCAAACTGGGCCGGTGTCAGCACCTCGATCCGCGTTTCCCCCTCGGTCCAAGAGAGTGGAATTGCGACTGGTTCAAGGTGGGGATTCGTGAGTCCTGCCAACTCGAATTCACCCAGCGCCCATTCCAGAGCGGCGCGCATCGCCGGAGTACCGGCCGGTCGCGGCCCAATGACGTCGCACAGACGGTGGAGGTCCGCTTCAAGGGCACTAGACTCTCGAGCGACGCGCCTAAGGGCCGTGACAGACGACGGATCGGCGGCGGACGCCAAGGCTAGGGTATGTAGCGCCACAGCGCCCAAGCACACGAACCGCAATGCCGGAAAATAGCACACTGTCCGTGCCTGAGACACCGGATCCCCTCTGGGCCCGTAGCCGCGCTTGCCGCAAGACAGGGACAGGCGCTCGGACGGCCGTGCGGCAGCGCAAACGATCGTTCCTAATTGGATCAGCCTGCGCAACGCAAACCGAAGCGCACTCTATCAGCGCCGTTGACCCTTGGGGGCCGCGCATCGCTCCTCCCTGCCGCGTGGAGGCTCCAGGGCGGCGCCGTGGCGATCGACACAGCCCTCCAATTCGTTAAGAGAGTGCCGCCAATTGGCATCGGCTGACCGACGGTGGCCAAGGGACGCCGTGCCAGCCATTCCTACACCCTCCAACACTCCTTGCGTGCGGGGCAGCCTGCCGTCATATTGCCGTTCGGCGCAGCCAAGAGGGTAGCCGACAAGGGAGCAGGAAGATTGGAATCCAAGCGGCAGGAGACCTCCGCTGTCAGAATCCTAGCCTGCCCAGCGGGCTGGAGCCCTGTTGATTGCGCCGATGCTCTAACTGTCGCGCAGCCCAGCTTCCATGCCGCGCCGATCGGCACTGTGGAGACCGCGACCTTTGCTGGCCGAGGCAACTGACGCACGCCGGTCCAAGTGGACGATTCACACGCTCTTCGGAAGCCGAGACCTGCAGACCAATCGAAGTCGAGGCCCGGCAACACCTCGGACTGGGACCCTACGCATAGCGCAGGCGTGAACCAGGCGATCAGATCCTACCGTAGGGCTACTGCGATTCGTCTGCGAACCCGGCTCGGTAGCCGCCCGAAGACATGCTTGCAACGACTGCCACAATGTGGCGTGCCGGCCCCCGTCCCTCGCCCTTCTCGATGGGTTCCCTCACGACCCTGACCATCACCGCCTCGCCCATCTCCGGCTTGGCCCACTAGACCGCTGCGTGAAGCGTTGGCACCTGAACTCCCCATCCGTCCATGACCTACACAGTGGCCTGCCAGTCGAGTTCCACCCGTCCGGCAGCGCTAGCAGCGCCCCCGGACAGCACTCGCCTCGACTCTGCTTCTCCTCCCTTGTATGAATGGCACAGCGCTACCAGCCCCGCCTGAGCGACCGGGGGCCGCAGCCAGCCGCTCGGTCAGGGTGCGCCCCAATGCCCGCTAGAAGGACCCTCAATGTATCGCCCGGACCCCCATGCCCGCTGTCCCGGATCTTCCGCTGATCGTCCTTCAGCCTCTTTCCGGCATATCGCACGCTGGAGTCGCCCGTAGGCACCTGCCCTCCGGCTGGGTGCTCGGCCGTTGCTCTTCCCAATGGCTATCGGTCTTCCATGACAGGGTCCAGCGGCCGGGTCTCTCGAACGGGCAACTCGTCGAGCGTTGCGGATCGGTCAAACCTTGCGGACTGGATGGCCTGCAGGCTGACCGCCTGCTCTCGACTCAAACGGAAGCGGCCGATGTCAAGGGAGGGCCCGACTGGCGGACTGGGAGGCATACGGTGCCTGCCGACGAGCGGGATTTCGAATCCTTCGAACGGATACCGCCCGAGAGCGAACCGTTCCGTGCGGCCGTTTCCCGGCTCGCAGACGGACGCGGAGGATTCACGCTCCGGCCGGACGGTGTCTCTTCTTCGTCTACGCTAAGGACCGTGACCGGTCAAGCCGATGGTTATCCCGCCCGCGTCAATGTGGACTATCCGGAGAAGCTGGACCGCCTCAGCACGCTGCTTCGTGTACCGTGCGCAATTCCGATACTGATCATCCTTGCCTTGATCACAGCCTCCGGCGCCGCGACCTCCGGCCAAGATTCCGCCAACAGCGACACCCACGGAGGACTTGCCGCGGGACTGGCGATTGCCACTGCTCTGATGATCGTGTTCCGGCGGAAGTACCCACGCTGGTGGTTCGATTTCGTGCGCGAACTGGCTCGGTTCGGAGGGCGCGTCTTCGCCTACCTTTCGCTACTGACGGACCGCTATCCGTCCACTGACGACGAGCAGGGTGTGCACATCGAGATCGACTACCCGAATGCCGAAGTCGATCTGAATCGCTGGCTCCCGCTGATCAAGTGGGTGCTGGCGATCCCACATGTATTCCTACTGGCCGTGCTTTGGATCCTGACCATTCCAGTCTTGGTCGGAGCTTGGGTCGCAATTCTCCTGACCGGCAACTACCCTCGCCGATTGTTTGACTTCGTGGTCGGAGTATTTCGGTGGTCACTCCGCGTTTCGGCGTACGCACTCCTGTTGGTCACGGATCGCTACCCACCATTCAGCCTGCGCTGAAGGGCCGAGCACGGCTTTCCGGATTCGGGTTTCCTCCGAACACCGGATCGTGCGGTGTCCGCCGGTGAGTGCCGCCGTCGTGCCGGCATGGGATCTGCATTTGGATTCCGCACCACATGTTGCGGCGACCTGATGTGCTCCCGACCGGAACCGATAGGGAACCAGAGTCTGGTCACGGCCGAGAGGCAGGCAAGAGTCTTGGTCGGGACAGCGGCTGGCCACATTCCCAAGATGGCCACGAGAGGACCAAGGGAAGCTTCTGGGAACTCGACGGTAGGGT
>JAJDWM010000575.1 GCA_022825595.1 Bryobacterales bacterium
ATGTTGCATTGGTGCCTGCCCTTGGACTCGCGTGTCCGGCAATACCTAATTCACCACATGCGATTTTCATTGTATCTATCGGTCGTCTTGGTATTCATGGTTCCACTATCGCCTTGGATCGGCCACACTCCGACGTCCGCAATCGTAACCGACAAGCCCGGTCGCTCCGCCGAGACCCAGCCTTCCCTTCCCTGTGACTCTTGGTCGGCGCAACGGTTGGGATCGGTAGTCCATAGTACTTCCGACTTCTGTCGTTCTAGGGAAGACAGACCGGGTAGAGCATTCCGTTCCCTTCTTGGTTGCGCCGCATTCCCCCAATCGATTGCAGAACGGCTGGAAGTGCTGCGACAGCTCGATTTCGCTGGCTCGTAGTTCCCCCTCGTCGTCAACGCTCGCCTGCCAGAATTCGAGATCGCCGTATGAAAGGATGCACGCGGGCTCGTCGCTGAGCCGGCGACTGGGCACCGGCAGCTGGTCCTTCATACTCACTGTCTGCCCGAAGAAGAGGTGGCCCTTCTTCATCGCGTTGCGGATTTGGTAGATGCCACCCGTGGTCGGAGCGATGTGCAGTGTGGGTTCCGGAGAATCTGGCCGCCCAAATCCCAGAAATTATGGCCGGTTCGGCTGATCCGGAGAACCTGCCAGTCCGTTCCAAGAGACAGCGCCAGTATGGCCTCGCTCAAAAGCCGCGTACGCCGGTGGCAACCTCTACCTCACGGGTTCTGCCAATCACCGTGTGTGCCGAGTAGACACGGTTGGCAAGATCAGCACGGTCGCGAGCAACGGGACTCGCGGCTTCGCAGGCGATGGCGGGCCGGCCGCTGACGCGGAGCTTGCTGCGACGGGTCTGGCGGTCGACCCGGGCGGCAACCCGTTGATCGCTGAGAATGGCGTGCATTACGTCCGAGACGTAGCGCTTGGAGAGGATGCCTGTCGCGAGCCCGCGATGTGCTACCGCGCATGATAGCGGCCGTGGAGAACCTAGCTATCTCGAGGGTGCGGCCGCTAGGGGTGGAGAACGTCGAGCGCACGACGGGCCGGCTCCGGCTCAGGGCTGGGCTAGCGGGGTCATGAAGGTGCTAGTGGCCTGAACGGCCTCCCTGCGCACTCAGATGTTGTACTGGCGGCTGGTGAGGGGCACGAGTGCGTTCGAGCTCCAGTGCAGCTTCCGGCGAGAGGCCCAAGACGCTCCGCACGGGGCACAATGCCCTCCACTCCTCCCCACAGAACGGAAGCAGCCACACAGCCCAAGGACCAACTCAACCCAGATGCTAACCTGCCTCGGCGAGAACTGGATTTCCCCTAGCTTCGAGATGGTCTGCTTGCGGGGATGAAGTTATGGATGAAGTTATTTCGCCCCTTGGTATCGTGCCGTCTACTAGCCCGTCGCTTCAGCCGATTCTGCGGGCACGCGAAACAGCCCCGCCCTCTCTATCAGTCCTTCGAGACGCGCCAACCGCCGGTCGACGTCACGCAGCGATCCGCAAAGCCAGAATGCGGCCGTCACAATCAACCCGCCCAAGGTAGCGAAGAGGCCAACGCCAACCGAGATGATGGCGATGAGTTCCGGGCTCACGCTTACAGGCTAGCAGCATCAGCCTTCGTCAAGACTCTCTTCCAACCGGTGCTGATCCGCACAATCCGCCTCCGGGGAGCCGTCCCGACCACCACGTCGCGGAACTCTCGATGCTCACTCCGGACATCAGATTTGGGAGAACGTGTCCAGCAGCGACGACCACAACAGATCATTTGATGGGTCCTCCCTTAGACTGAGCTTCACCTCTTGACACGTCTTCGTTGAATACGGGGTGTCTTGTTTCCATGTAGATTCAAATCGACACTGCCGCGCAGCAGTCCGGCTTCCCCAATTCCGGCCCGGATTTCTGGCCTAACGACCCCGTTCCTGCCCCGTATGCTGAACCTTCCTGAACATTCTCATTTCCACGAAAGCGGTCATGGCAATCTACGTCGAGAGAATCCCCAACCGCAGCAGCTCCGTGGCTGTACTCATCCGCCAAGCCTGGCCAGCCCGGCCTGGACTGGATGTCGGCGCTGAAGACCACCGACCAGCGCAACCTTCTCAGGCAACACAAGCTGACACTCTCCCGAGACTTGGTGCCACCGGAGAGACTGCGATGACCCACCCCCAGTATCCGGGCTTGGTCGATCGCACCACCGTGTCCCAGATAGTATTCTCTTCGCTGGAGTCTGCTCTAGGAATCGCGCGTCCGCACATACTTAATCAATTACATCCAGTTTCCTTGGTATCTATCAGTGTTTCAGGCAATCATGACTGCACTTTCGACTTGCGTCGGAAGCGTTCCAATGCTCCTCGTAGCACCAAGGGAGTTCCGTTACTCAACTGAGACCAGGCCTTCCCTTCTCTGATAATCCCCTAGACCGCGGCCAATGGGGATCGGAAATCTCAATCATTCTCCGAGGGTTGTGGGACTAGCAGAATCAGGTCGCCGGGACTGTGCCGGTCCCGGGTTCGACGAACTTCGCTAGGTCGGCTGCGAGGATTCGCGCACTCCTCACCGAGTACATCTAGGTCGCCAGCCGCACACAATCAGGCACGCGACGTTTGGTGTGAGATTCGTCTGCCACGTCAGGTGTCATACGTACCTTGGCCCGTCGTAGGCCCTGCCCCTGTATCAGGTCTGGAGAATCCGGGTCTGGAGCGGCACAGGCTTGGCCAAGCGCGCTCGCTCGTCCTCCAAGGCCCGACCGGGCGAACATGAGCCGGCAGGTGCGGCGTCCAATAGTAGCTGGGGTGAGTTCGCCGGCTGGCCACAGTGTGGCCGCCAGCCGACTACGACCGGTTTCCGGTGTCCGCAAGATCCTTTCGGATCACGCCCACATCGTCGTTTTCTTGGCCAGCGGGCCGATTCGAAGCAACGTGGCGCCAAAAGGCCCGGAAGTAAGCCACTACGGAAGCGACCGTGACCAAGACCGCCAGCCACAGTACGAGTTGGCCGACCTGTTCGAACACTGGCGAACGCGGGGCGAGCAGTAGGAGAGCGATCGCCACGACCTGCGTGACCATCTTGGCCTTGCCCATTTCGCTGGCCGAAATGGTTATGCCCTCAATCAGGGCGACGTAACGCAGGCCGGACACCGCGAACTCCCGGCTGACGATCAGCACGACTATCCACGCTGGGACGCGATCCAGTTCGACCAGCGAGATCAGTGCCGCCGCAACCAGCAGCTTGTCGGCGATCGGGTCGAACAGCTTTCCGAAGCGGGTC
>JAJDWM010000666.1 GCA_022825595.1 Bryobacterales bacterium
CCCCGCAAGGCCGGCGGAGCCACCATGGCCGATCTCGCCCGGCGCTTCCTCGACGAGTACGCTGCCGATCACCTGAAGCCCAGCACCGCCGCGCTCAACCGCAAGATCGTCGAGAAACGGATACTGCCCCGGCTCGGCAGACGCCGTGTCGCCGACATCGGCAGGGCCGACGCCGCAGCTCTCCATCACGACATGCGCTCGGTGCCCGGGCACGCCAACCGCACCCTCGGCGTCCTGTCCCGCATGCTGACCATGGCCGAGGTCTGGGAGATGCGTCCCGAGGGCGTCAACCCCTGCCGGTTCGTGAAGAAATACCCGGAACGCAAGCGCGAGCGGTTTCTCTCCGACGACGAGTACCGCCGCCTCGGCGCTGCGTTGCGGGACGCGGAGCGCGAGGGTTTTGCTTCACCCGCGGCGATCGCCGCCGTCCGGCTCCTGATGCTGACGGGGTGCCGGAGCGGGGAGATCCTCTCGCTCCGGTGGGATGACGTCGACCTGGACCGGGGCGAGCTGCGGTTGCCCGACTCCAAGACCGGCGCCAGGATCGTGCACCTGGGCGATCCCGCCATAGAGGTGCTGCGCGGCATTCAGCGCAGGGAAGACAGCCCTTGGGTGATTCCCGGTCTGAAGCGCGGGAACCATCTCGCCTTCCTGCACGGGCCGTGGCGCCTCATCCTGGAGCGCGCGGGCATCGGGAACCTGCGCATTCACGATCTCAGGCACAGCTTCGCCAGCGGCGGGTTGCTCGTCGGCGAGGGCCTGCCCATGATCGGGAAGTTGCTCGGTCACAACAGGGTCCAGACCACTGCCCGCTATGCCCATCTAGCCAACGATCCCGTCAAGTCCGCCGCCAACCGCATTGCGAGCAGGATCGCCGAGGTTGCGGGTTGACAAACAGATCAATTCCGACCGAATGAGCTAGGGAGGCTCATCACGACATCGCGGTGGGCGATGCCGAGAACCATGAGCCCAAGTCCAAGCAAGCGCATGGCGGCGAGGTCCGCGCCACCAAGCTTACGCCGGAGCGCTGCAAGGAGATCGCCAAGCTCGAGGTCGCGGTGACCAAGCACCAGCCGCCAGGGGTCCCGGCAGTAGGGCCGGAGCGCCGACCCTGCTATGTGTTGTCGGCGCGCGCTTTCTCAGGGTGTCGTGCGTTAATCATCAGTAATATTACTCATGACATTGAGTAAATTGACAGGGATGATCCAGATGTTGGTGGAGGCGGGAGATGATGGCCCACAGTCATCGAAGTTTGACTATGTTGGTTCCATAAGAAGTCGCAGCCCGCGGTTTCCATTTGGTACGTCGAATTCCACTGGCCCGCGCGACCGACCGTACAAGTCGTTCATCTCTTCCGATTAGGAATCTCCTGCAGTTCTGCGCTATCCTAAGGTTAATTCCTCTCACCGCCCTTTCTCGCGCCACGTGGTAGTCGAGTCCCTCACCCCACCCTTCCATCACCAAGAGAGTCTTTGCGGAGAGCGGGACCCAAACATTAGCCTCGTCCGATGCGAAACCGACCGGAGATCCCTTCGCCTTTTTTCCGGAGTGTCCTAAGATTAGCATGACCGGCGCGTCGCACGTGACAAAGGACTTCCGGTCTTGGTCTATGGTTAGAACATGCCAGTTGCGCAGATACATTACGTCTGCTATCCGGATGGCGGAGTGAAGGGCTAACGTCATCGCAAACTTGCCGTCTGCCTCAGCAGCAAACTCCTGTCCGCTGAGATCGGCCATTAATTTCTGGATCTCTTCCTCTGATTTGCCCTCCTCACACAATTCTCTTTCGAACTCGCTTTTCAACAGTCCACGATCGATAAATTGTTGCGCGAACCAAGCGATCACTTCATTGGCCATACCGTGAACCGTCTCTATCATTGCGGGAGTTCTGCATACCAAGTTGCCCAGGAATACCGACATAATAAAGCGGTCGTCTACTGTGATGGGCTCGCCTTCGGTCATTTTGGTGATTATCGGGCTCGCTGCGGCTTCAGACGGGCCGAACCCGAACTCGATTTCGTAGCGTTTCGACCCGTCGGGGTCCTGCAGGGTATAGAGATTGTTTACCACCGCCGTGTCCCCGACACTTTGTCGCGTAACCGAATCGGTAGTTCTGTCGTAGACCGCGAGAAGGAGATCGGTCGCCGTGAAACGTTTCAAATACATCCTAGCCAAATAGTGCTGCCGCCGTGGTCCAGTGGTTCTGGGTTTCAACTTCCGACGACCGGCGGCCGTCAGGCTAAAGACGGTACCGTCGCTGGACTTGGTCATCCATCCCCGATCAATCCCCTCTTTGAGAGCTAATGGTATCTCTTTCCGAACATCGGCTTCGGTCGGTTGGGAGTCGATACTAGCGAGCTCTCGCTGTTGTGCCCATACGGCCGTCACGATTTGTTCCTCGGCGGCGCCCTCGGTGATATCCTCCATCGCCTCCATTGCCAGCCGTAGTAATTTCATCTCCCTAAAGGCAACGGTTACAGGTCCCATCTCCTTGTCTCCTCGCTGCAGAACTCCAAGCGTAACAGTCAAATGCTACCATGAAGTTCGACACTGTTCATCCGGGCTCATGTTGCGGAGGAAATGCCCTTTTCCATTCAACGTATACAGACGGACCGAGGCCAGAAGTTCTTTGCCTATCGGGTGCAGGACCTCCTTCGCCAGTGGAGCATCAAGTTCCGCCGATCCGGCCACGTGCGCCGCATCTCAACAGGAAGGTCAAAAGGGTACAGCGAACCGCTCTCGAAGAGTTTTGCCCTACTGTCGATCTAGAGGATCCGGAGCTGGACGACAGGCTTGCCGAGTGGCAACACTTCTACAACTGGGATCGCCCTCACGACGTCCTCGGTGGCCGGCCCCCGATCGACCGTGTGTGCGATCTCTTGCGCGCGGCTCCCACGGGAGAGGAGATTGCCGCCAACTACGATCGGCATCGTGAGTTCATCTTGCCGCGGAACGATTGGCGTGTGGCTCAGCGCAGGTCTCGTTGAAACGATGTAGGCAGACGACACAGTTAATTCCCCCCCGATTTATACAGTTGTTGAGCGCAGTACAAAATCTCTAGCCTGTTGTCGCCGTGCTCGATCCACTGTCTGACCGACGGCATGCAATCCCCCTCGACGAAGAGCAGCTCAAAACATCCCTCGTCCCCTTCTTTACATGACTCCGTGAACCATCCCGCTTCCAACATGCAAGCTTTATAACCCCCCTGGGTGACCAGCATCCGGGACAACTCCCGTCCCTCCATCTGGTTCGCGCTAACGCTCGCCCGCCAATTACATACCAATTCTTGGCGCGAGATTGCTTTTGTTTCGTCAAGGCACTGCTGGGGATCATTCTTGCAAGTGTCCGGCCCGAGATTCGGTATCGTTTTGAGAAACAAGAATTCCTTTCTGAATTCGTCGCGACCCTTAAGGATATTTGTCCACTGGCTTCGAAACCGCTGATCATCCCATTGAACGAGCATCCAAAAGAAGCCAACGAGGATCAGGATTAGAACAGCGATCGCCATATACCTGAGCGTCATTATCGCCACGTACTTAGGCCGGGAACTGCGCTTGATTTTATCGAGTTGAGTTTTTGCTTCTTCAACCTGCCTCTCCTGCTTGCTCCTCAGGCTTGGCCCATAAACTGCGACAAATAGACCCACCGTAATCCCTACGAGAGTCGGCATTAGCAAGTTCTCTATAAGGTCAAACAAAAAGGTCATGCTTATTCGCGCCCTTCTTCATCATCGCGAATGCTACAGCGACGAGACACTGAAAAGACTTCGCCGGACCTCCACACTGTTCAGAAGTTCAGTCCGAAAAACACGCCCACTTGGTCGCCGTGCGCCGATGTGAAGTGCAGCCGTATAGGGAGCTTCAACGGTGAACGACCTATCAGACCGGAGCATCCACCAAGCCAGACCCACGACGCCCAAGCCACCCACGATGTAGAGTGTGGCGCTGGTGTCCTTCTTGTCCCAGTTCGACCTCGACTTCGAGCCGCTGTGACAGTGACGTGTGCCCGTGGCCTCTCCCGATGCAGCCTCGACTGTCGCAGCCTCCGCTTGTGGGCGAAGGCCTGTGGCAGCGGCGCGGCGACGAGGCAGGCCGCAAAGATTAACGCGCAAATTGGGAACTATATTCAATCGTAAACAAAGATAGTCGTGCGGAGCCACATCATTCACCCCTCTTAACAGCGGTGTAGTGGGGGTTTGAACCAGAGGCCCACGAGCCTGGTCCCATCGAGCGTACTTGAAGGGCCTCCCCATTGCTTGCGGTTTGCTCTATGATTTCTCGATCAGTCAGATGCCTGCAAGCCAAATGTCGGAGGATGGAGAGGACATCTTCCTCGTGATACGATCCTTCGACACGCAAGAGTTCCTGTAGCCCATCGTAGCAGCGGATCTCCCAAGTTGCTTTCACGCCTCACTCCTCTCCGTTCTTGGTTAGGCCCCGTTCGTCTTCAGGTACTCCCAGTCCTTGTTTTTCCTCGGCCGACCATTCGCGAGCGTCCGCATGATGTTCTCGGGCGTGTCGGAGATGGGCTCAGGCATGGGCTTCGAGGGCCGACCGGTCTTCTTGCTCTCGGCGTCCTCTCTTTTCTTCATCAGCCTCACTTCCTTGACCCTTTGATTATCACAAATCTGTGACGATGGCTTGACACGCAACCCGTCCGATTACCCCTAACGGATTTGACAGAGCTGCCCATTTTTGAGATTATGGCTGCGGTGCTGCACCGTGCGTGATGGTGGAGCACCCGGTTCGCGATGCCATCGAAACACCGCATCTCACTGAATTTGACGCCCGAAGAATTCGGGGAGGTGGCCGCCTTGGCCGAGGATGCTCGTGTCTCAAAGGCCTGGATCGGCCGCCAAGCGCTCATCGAGTTTCTCGAGCGCCATCGCGACCCCGA
>JAJDWM010000728.1 GCA_022825595.1 Bryobacterales bacterium
CACCTTCTACTTCTCGGATCGCCAGGTGTCCAAGCTCGCGAAGTTCTTCATGGCGCGCGATTCCCAACCCGTGCCGGACCTTCCGGAGCCAATGGAGCCGCTGACGCCGGCGGAACGGGCGGTCGGGCGGCAGCTCTTCACGAGCGACGCCGCGCCGTGCTTGGACTGCCACATGACCGGAATTCCGTCGCAGGACGCCGACGCCACCGCTCCGAACTTCCTGATCGCGGCGGAGCGGCTGAAGCCGAACTGGACGTTCCGATGGCTACTGGAGCCGGCGTCGATCGCACCCGGCACGGCGATGCCATCGGAGCTGTTCGAGCGGGACGGAGACCGCTGGGTCTTCGCCGGGCAGATTCCGGCCCAGGCCCGAAACTACGACGGGGACCACGCCGACCTGCTGACGCGCTACATGTTTCAGATGGACTCGGCGGAGCTGGCAAGGCTGCGGGCCCTACAATGACCCTGAGGGGCCCGTACCGGAGGAGGCTGACCAAAATGCATCGAATTGTTGTGGCCGCTTTAGCGGCGAGTGCCATCCTGCTGGCCTTGGCATGGGGCTGTGGCGGGGACGATTACTTCGAGGAGTACGACGCGAGGTCGTCTGGTACCGCGGCGTCGGGAGAGGCTGGGGCGCCGGTCGCCGAGATGGTAACGGTTGACCCCGCCACTGCCGCCACGGTTACCGGCGTGGTCACCTTCTCGGGCGACGCGCCGCGCTTCCCGCCAGTCAACATGAGCGCGGAGCCGGACTGCGTTCGCCTGCATGGCGGCCGTGTGCCCTCGGACAGGGTAGTCGTCAACGACGGCAAGCTGCAGCACGTGCTGGTGTGGGTCTCCGGAGGCTTGGAGGGGAAGCAGTTCCCGGTCCGGACGGACGCCGTCAACCTTGACCAGGACGGCTGCATCTACAAGCCCCACGTCGTGGCGGTCCAGATGGGGCAGGCCATCAACATCACGAACTCGGATCCCACGACTCACAACGTGCATCCGCTGCCCCGGGAGAACCGGGAGTGGAACAAGTCCCAGACATCGGGAGCGCCGGCGATCGAGTACGCGTTCCCGCGGGCGGAGATGAAGATCGCGGTGAAGTGCAACATCCACCCCTGGATGCAGGCCTACATCCATGTCATGGAGCACCCGTACTTTGCCGTCAGCGGCGCGGACGGCACGTTCGAGATCGGCAACCTGCCCCCGGGCACGTATACCCTGCAGGCCGTCCACGAGCAGTTCGGCGAGCAGGAGGCGCAGATCACCATCGGCGCCAGCGAGACACAAGAGGTCGCCTTCGCGTTCGCCGGTTAGCCCGCGGACTGCGATCGGCCCGGCGCGCGCATGACCGCCAAGCACACGCAGGTCGTGCCGCGCGTCGCCGGAAGTCTGGGCTGGACCGCGCAGCTGGCCGACTACTACGACCTCACGAAGCCGACGATCGTCTGGCTGATCGTGATGTCGACGGCCGTGGGCTGCTTCCTCGCGGCGGACGGTTCGCTAGCGGCAGTTGAGACGGCGCAGGCGCTCTTGGCGACAGCGTTACTGGCGGCGGGGACGGGAGCGCTGAACCAGTGGTCCGAGCGGCGCGAGGACAGCCTGATGCGGCGCACTCGTCTGCGCCCGATCCCGGCGGGCCGCATCTCGCCGAAGGCTGCCTTTGGGTACAGCGCTGTGCTGGTAGGTGCCGGACTGGTCTACCTGCTGCTCGCGGTGAACGCCCTGTGCTTCTGGGTGGGAGTGGTCACCGTGGTCTCGTACAACTTCGTCTACACGCCACTCAAGACCCGCACCTGGTGGTCCACGGCGCTTGGCGCAGTCCCCGGTGCGATGCCGGCGGTGATGGGCTGGGCGGCGATGCAGGGCAGTTTGGGGCCGCGCGCTTGGGTGCTCTTCTCGATCTTGTTCCTCTGGCAGTTCCCCCACTTCTACGCGATCGCTTGGATGTATCGCGAGGACTACGCTCGCGCCGGAATCAGGATGCTGCCGGTCATCGAGCCATCCGGGGAGTCTACACACCGCCAGATTCTGGCGACACAGCTGCTTCTGGTGCCCGCCTCGATGGCACCGGCCTGGACGGGCTTGGCCGCCGGCTGGTACGCCCCGTTGGCGCTGCTGCTCAGTGGCGGGTATCTCGCTGCCGGCGTGCGTCTGGCTCGGAGCGGATCGGCCCCGCACGCCAAGGACCTGCTGAAGGCCTCAGTCTTCTACCTGCCGCTGCTCTACGCGCTTCTCGTGATCGCCCGGCCGTGATGCGTTCGCCGGGGGCTTCGGCCGGTCTCAGTTGGCCTCGTCCCCGGTGGCGGCGTCCTCCATCGCCTCTGCTGGCTGGGCTAGAGCAGCCTTGGCCCCATCACGGATCAGGCTGCCTTCCGACGGCCCTTGGAAGAACATGAAGCCTTCCCGGTCCCGCCATGAGAGCGGTCCTGCCAAGATCTTTCCGGCCTTCAGCGTCTCCTCCCGGATGGTGTCGATCAGCTTCACGTATCGCGGGTCGTCCCTTGAGTAGCCCGTGAAGCTGCCGATGTCTCCACTGGCCGCAAATACCACATCAACGCCGTCGATGGCGGCGACTTCGCCGACTATGTCGACACCCGCCGGTGACTCGATCATGACCACGACCATGATGTTGTCGTTGGCAGCCGCGCGGTAGCCAGGTCCCCAAAGGCGCCCGTACTGGCCCCCGCCCTGACTGCGCTTGCCACGGGGCGGGAATTTGGCGTAGGTCACGCCGTCCTCCGCCTCCTGGACGCTGTCCACCATCGGAACGACGATGCCCAGGGCACCGATGTCAGTTGCCTTCTGGATGTCCCCCTCGGTGGGTGTCGGGACGCGGATGAAGGGGATGGCCGGGGCGTCCCGGCAGGCCCAGATCATCCTTGCTACCTGCTCGTACGTGAGCGGGCTGTGCTGCATCTCAATCCACATGAAGTCGAACCCGGAATTCGCCATCGAACAGTAGATGTTCGGGTCCGACGTGTAAATCGTCCCGCCGACAACCTGCTTTCCCTCTGCAAGCTTCTGCTTGACGGTGTTGAACAGCTTGCCGTCTTCCGCCCCCGCCAGCGAGCTACCGGCAAGCAGGAGGGTGGGCAGGATCGCGCTGCGGATGTTCATGTGGCTTTGCCTCCGATTCTGAGTCTGGCTGCCCCCAAGAGGCGGCCCGCCACAGTATACACCCGGGTTGGCTGGCCTCTACACGTGTCCAAGACCGCACATGCGTGCTGGGTCCGGAGGCGGTTCGGGCTCCTGCGCGCACTGCGGGCGAGCCTCTTCCGGACGAGTCCCGTTGCCGGTTGAAGCGTCGGCC
>JAJDWM010000526.1 GCA_022825595.1 Bryobacterales bacterium
CGGGACTCTCTCCCGACCTAGGGGACTCATCTACATCGGCGGGCTGCTGTTCGAATTCGACGCCGACCTCGCCGAGCAGAGCCACGCGTCGGGGCGAAGCCGAAGCCAAGATCAGCCGCAACCCCGTCGCGATGGCCTTGCAGGGCATCTGCGCGGGGCGCTTCGTCAGAGCCTATCGGTTCAGGTAGCTCGGATCGTCAACGGCCGCCCCGGACTCGCCGGAGTCTGAGCTGGCAGGCACACTCTCAGGGGCTGCTGTGTCCGCGAGTTGGCCGGGACCCTCGGGAAACGTGTCAGGCACGCGGTGCACTCTCCCGTTGAGGGCCCGCAGGAAGGCGACGAGATCGTCCTTCTCCTCGTCCGAGAGGCCCAACGGCCTTATCTCCGCCTGCACTCCTTCCGGGGCTGAGCCTCCCCGGTCATAGTGCTCAATGACCTGCCGTATCGTCATCATGCGCCCGTTGTGCATGTAGGAGTACCGCCGCAGCACATCCCTAAGGCTCTGGGTCTTGTACTTGTCTCCGGCTTTGCCGTGCCCGTCACGCTCGAGGACGCCGGTGAAATGGAAGTCATGGTCCGTAAGCAACGGGCCGTTGTGGCAGCGGATGCACTGGGCCTTGCCGGTGAAGAGGTCCATGCCTCGCTTGGCCGCCTGGGAGAGCGCGTCGTCCTGCCCCAGCAGGTAGCGGTCGAGGTCGCTGTCATAGGAGACGAGCGTACGCTCGAAGCTGGCGACGGCCTTTGCCACAAGACGGAAGGTAATCTCCTCGCCGGGGAAGGCCTCGGAGAACAACCGTACGTAATAGCGGTCACCGCGAATGCGCCGCACGGCCTCGTCTGGGTCGAGATCCATCTCACGATGATTCTCCAGTGGCTTTGAGACCTGTTCCTCCAGTGTCTTGACACGACCGTCGAAGAAAATGCTCCGCTGCCAGCCGACGTTGAGCAGGCCCGGCGTCTTGCGGGTCAGCTCGCTCTCGTCGAGGCCCCACGCCCGCGAAAGGCCGTCCATGAAGTGGAGTTCACGCTTGTGGCACGTACCGCAATTGCGGCGGCGCCCGCCCGAAAGGATCGAATCGAAGAACAGCTCCTCTCCAAGACGGATCTTCGCCTGAGTGGGCGGATTCTCCGGCGGATGGGGCGGTCCTCCGGACAGCGGCTCGAGCTTCGGGGCAGTGGCAGCCAGACCGACCGCTGCCATCGACGCTAGGGCGAGGAATACCAGACGGCTAGGTCTACCGATGCTCACGCTGCCATTCTAGCCGAGGTCCCGGTCAATCCGGGTGGTTTCGTGAAGGTCGGCCCGACGCCTACCGGACAATTCGGCGTGCAGCTATCCCAAGACAGGGAAGAAGATGTCGGTGCGCCACTTGGACGGGTCGGGCTCGGCGCCGGGATCAGTGACGTAGACCTCCCAAGGAGCAGCGGCCGGCTGGAGTCCCTGAGCACCGACCCAAGCGACCAGCGCGCCCCAAGTCTCCTTCAGATTCTCGTACGGCCCATGGTGCGTGACGGTGGCCGCCTTTCCCGCTGGAAGCTCGCCGGGCCGAATGCGGTCCGTGCCCGTCACTGGCCCGCTCACCGGGATCGCGCACTCTAGGTCCACTTCACCCGCTTCCATGCTGTGGTAGATCGAGAGGGGCATCCCAGCCGGAACCTGTCCCGCCTGCACGATGTGCCCGTGCAGTTCCCCGAACAGCTGTCCCATTACCTCGCCGAGTTTGGCCATCTGCGCCTTCGTCCTGATGCCCACAATTGTTTGGGCCTCAAGCGTCTTCGTCGAAAAGTTCAGTTCCATTTCGTGTACCTCTGCAAAGTTCCGACCTCTGGGCCGCACATTCCTAGGCGACCGACCTCCGATCCGCGGTTTGCGCTACGCGGGCTGCTGCGTCTGGGCCACCATCACGCGCTTCTGGAAGTCGGCGAGCATCTCCTCGTCTAGCCGAACCTGGGTCGGCCGCCGCTGCAAGGTTGTCATCCGGTCGATCTTGTCCTGCAGTTTCAGCAACGCGTAGAAGAGATTCTCCGGGCGCGGCGGGCAGCCGGTCACGTACACGTCCACCGGGACAACCTTGTCGATGCCCTGCAAGACGCCGTAGGTGTTGAAGGGTCCGCCGACCGACGAGCACGCCCCCATCGAAATGCACCACTTCGGTTCCGGCATCTGATCCCAGATTCTCTTGACCACCGGGGCCATCTTCAGCGACACCGTTCCCGCGACGATCATCAGGTCGGACTGGCGGGGACTTGGGCGGAACACCTCAGCTCCGAATCGGGCGATGTCGAACCGGGATGTCGACGACGCGATCATCTCAATCGCGCAGCAGGCCAATCCAAAGGTCAGCGGCCAAATTGCGGACTTGCGCGCCCAGTTGAACACGTAGTCCACAGAGGTGGTCACGAAGTTTCTTTCGAACTGATTTTGCAGATACGGCATGGGCGACGTTGGGAACTCTTGATTATACCGTTCGGACCGTTACATCCGGCGCCCATTACTGGAATCGGAGAGCAGCCAGTCAGGTCCGCCACTGGCGAGTGCATTGGCGCCCGGGATCCGCAGCAGCGTACCCACCAAGCGGCACTAGCCGATCAAGTCTGCCCGCTTGCCGAAGGCCCGATCGTCCCGCGCAACGAGCAGGCTTCGCGGCCCGTGTCTCAACTACTTCAGCTGTGGGCGGTATAGGTGCGTGAGTGCCGCGCAGCGTCGGGACAAGAAGCCGCTGGAGTGGCTGCTGCTGGCGGATGAGAGACGGTGCGCGGACTAGCGCATGGCGCTGCGCATAGTACGGCAGTTCGAGCGGCGTTGGGGGAAGGAAGAGTGCTTCTGCGTGCTAAACGGAAGAAATCCGAACCCATGGGACCGGTCTTGCCCGACATGTCGGACACGTTCCCCGACCACTTCACACCCGAGTCATAGCAGGCTGGGCAAGGCCGCAGCACGGAAGTGTGCGCCACCGCTAGTGTCCTGTGTCAGAAATCCTTGTGCAGTAAGTCTTCAGTGATTCGAGGATCTGTTCGGCGGGTTTCGTCCATATGAACGGCTTCGGGCTCTCGTTGTAGACCTCCAAGTACTCCTTGATGGCCTTTTCGAGGGCCAGTGTGCTCCGATACGATCCGTGCTGCAGCTGCTGGCGGGTGATCTCGGCAAACCAGCGCTCGACTTGGTTTAGCCAAGACGCACTCGTGGGCGTGAAGTGCAAGTGGAACCGCGGGCGGCGCAGCAGCCAGTTGTGGATCATCGCCGTCTTGTGCGTGCTGTAGTTGTCCAGGACCAAATGGACCTCGAGTTCCGGCGGCACCGCCTTGTCGATGATCGCGAGGAACTTCTTGAACTCCACCGATCGATGCTTGCGGTAGCACTTGCCGATGACTTCGCCCGTGGCTGTGTTCAGCGCCGCAAACAGCGAAGTCGTGCCATTGCGCTTGTAGTCATGCGTCTGCTGCCTCGGTATCCCGGGGCGCAGCGGAAGCAGCGGCTGTGTGCGATCCAGCGCCTGGATCTGCGACTTCTCGTCCACACACAGCACCACTGCACGTTCGGGAGGGTGCAGGTACAACCCCACAATGTCCCGCACTTTCTCAATGAACAGCGGGTCCTTCGACAGCTTGAAGGTCTCAGTGCGGTGCGGTTTGAGCCCGAAAGCTCGCCAAATGCGACCGACCGTGGCGAAACTCATCCCGCATGCGCGCGCCATCGAGCGCGTGCTCCACTGCGTCGCTCCCTTCGGCACGGACTCCAGCGTGCGAACCACCACTCGCTCCACGTCCTCGTCGCTCACCTGACGCGGCGTTCCCGGTCGCGGTTCGTCCAGCAGGCCGTCGCAACCGCGCTGCAAGAACCGGCGCCTCCACTTGCCGACCGTTGCGCGCGTCGTGCCCAATTCCTTGGCTACTGCGACATCGCTCCTGCCACTGCCACACCTCAAGACGATCCGCGATCTCAAGGCAAGCGCCTGGCTCGTCTTGCCTCGCCGTAACCAGCGCTGCAATTCCTCCCGCTGCTCCTCGGACAATTCCGGAACCTCTCTGGTGTGATGATTCGCCACGGCCTGACCTCTTATGCAGAACCTAGCACAAACTCGATCTACTGGTCAAGGACTTATGACACGGAACACTAGACATGGACGCCCTCCTCGGCTGGTCCTCCGCAACAACTCATCTACCGACCGACTCGACCGGAACGGGCCAATAATCCAGCAGTGACGACCGCCCGGCCAATTCAACGAACCGAATCATCCGGCGCGAGCCATCGACGTCCGTCAAGCGGAGGGCCTGGCCGAGCTTGAAATGCACCGGGTGGCGCTTCCCACCGTCGATCCCCA
>JAJDWM010000012.1 GCA_022825595.1 Bryobacterales bacterium
TCGGGGCTGCCTTGGGACGGCACCAACCGGAGGCCCACGCGTCACAGTGCCGTGGCAAGCGAAGCGCGCCACGGCCACAGCCGAATTGTGTCCGCCCATCCGAGTGTTTCATGGCAAACCAGAGATCGGAAAGTCGGGGCGAGAAGACCGCGATGAAGCCATCCGTCTGACCGCCGTAGCTCTCTTGGAGAGCGCTTTGAACGGGTAGGTCGCCGGATGATGTCTGGCCTACCAGCCAGACCCTGCCCGCCGGGTCCACTCTGATGTTCTTTCCGTCGACACCGCTTGAGTCGTCCTGCGACCCGCCAAAATACGTCAGCCGGACAGTTTCATAGGCAGGTCCGTCGAGTCTCGCGACGAATGCATCCACGCCCCCTTGAGCCGTTCGTTGGAAGGCCCTGCCGCTGACAGGCAGGTCCTGGGAGTCGGTGATTCCGGCTACGACCGGCGCACCGCCGCCGTCCACCGCCACACCCCACCCGGAGTCGTCGCCAGCGCCACCTAGGTAGGTAGCGAATGTGATGTCAAGATCAGGCACTGTCAGGCGGGCCAAGAACAAGTCGCTGGCACCGCCTAGGCGCGCTTGGACTGGGTCATCGACCGGGAAGTCGTCCGATTTGGTGTAGCCAACTGCGAAGATTCCTCCCTTTCCGTCAAGCGCCATCCCGGTCAGCTTCTCTTCAGCCGATCCCCCGAACACAACTGAACGGTGTGAACCCGCATTCGAGAGTTGCCACGAGGAGATGAAGGCTTCGGCATGCCGTCTGCCCGAATCGGTCTCTCCCGGGAAGTCGGTCGATGTAGTTGTTCCGCCAACGAGCACTCCTCCGTTCCCGTACAGTTCCAAGGCATTGCCCAAGTCGTCGCCTGCGCCCCCGAGATACGTTCCGTACACGATCTGGCCGTCGGGAGCTACGGCAATCAGGAATGCGTCGCTCTCACCGCCCCCGAACCACGGCTGCAAGGCGTCCTCCGTCACCGGCAATCCCGGCCCCTTCGTAACGCCCGTCACGAACGCTAGACCATCCGGGTCAGTCCTGATCCGGAGCGCCGCGGTCAGGGCGTCCGCCTCGATGCGTGTGGCATAGACGACGGTCCCCCGGTTCAGATCCAAGCGAAGGACATACGCGGCCATGATGCCCCGACGGCCCCTTGATCCAGCTACTTGAACAGGAAGTCTGCTCTCAGGAGAATGGCACGCTAGGACCAAGTCTCCCTGCCACTGGGCTAAGTCATCGCAGTCAGCTACCCCGAGGTGCGTGCTCCATGTCACCATCGGCTCGGCCGGTGAAGGTATCGCAGCCAAGGCGACGCAGCAAACCGAGATTGCCCAGCGAGGCATTGATGAGTCTTCCTATCTCATCCTCGATCCGGCCGCAGTTCATGCTGGATCATTGAAGGATCTCACCCTAGGAATTGTGGCAATCTCGCAGTGGCTGACCGCGGGTCCGGTTCGGAATAGCCGATGCAGCCGCCAACAGCAATGGCTGCGAAACGCTCTCGTCGCTACCGTTACAGCTGTGCCGGAGAGTCAAGTTGCCGAGCACGCGATTCCCGTAGGTCGTCGGCGCTACGCTTCGGAGCATACACCGGACCGGCGTCCTCGTGCTGCCGGCCATCCCTCCCGCGCGACAACTTCCGGACGCCTACAGGTGGTTTCCGCCTATGGATGCTACTTGCCGGTGAAGGTCTGCCCGGACGGTCCATTGACTAACTGTTGCAACCTGCGCGCGGAGGTGCTCCCTTGGATGGGAACGACACTTGAGACCATCGACATCTTGCTCCGGTTGGCCAAGGCTCCTGTGGCGCGAGATCGTAAGCCCCTGGGAGCGGTACAGGAAGCAGGCGCTACACGGTTTCCTCTGGGTCGTGTTGGCGGAGGCTCTGGCAGTGATCGTCTTCGGAATCCTTCACTTCGGGCTATTGCCTCTCGACAGCGCCACACGAGTGGCCCGCGGCTGCGTCGGGACCGTGACGGGACAAAGGGGCCCTGTGACGATCGGGTCATACCTGATTTCCTCGGAAAACAGCGGCTAACCACTAGTCGATTCCGGGATGGACACCGGAGCCGGTGCAATTCTCTCCGCCCTCAGGAGCCGAGGTGCGGGAGACCTGAATTTGAAGTCCATCATTGTCACCCACGCTCACCGCGGCCACGCCTACGGAATCGGATCATTCCCTGAGTCCGAGGGCTATGCCTCAGAAGCCGCCGCCACAGCGATTCGCCGGATGGAACTTCCGTGACGCAGGGCTGTCCGACGGCCAAAGAGCGACACTCTCGAGAAGCGCCAAGGCCGCTTACGCGAACAAACGCTCATGCCGATACCCATCACCTAAAGATATCTGTCCACAGTAGTGCTCCAATACGGCCCAGTCCTTGTCCAACAGATTCGTTCCAGAGCCTAAGCTTCGGCAACTGCCTGGTAGGGGACGACGGTTGAGCAGTCCACGGCGGTCCGGCCACGCCACGGTGGGAGGCCGAAGCCCGACAGTGCTCAAGTCTGGAGGCCACGAGCGGATTGTCCCGGAGCGTCACGCTCACGTCCGCAGCCAGGGAAGAGCGCTTGTCATTGAGGTCAATGGCCGGCGCGTGGAGATCTTCTAGAGAGGCGAGTGACCGCAGCTGGATCCTATTGGGAACCTGCCGACAAGTCATTTCTCAGGGCCCGGGCTCGTGCAAACCCTGGCTCGGCCTGCAGCGCGGCGTCCAGATGCTCCAGCGCGGCATCGCGGTTTCCGCCCCGGGCTAGGATCACAGCCAGGTTGTAGCGGGCCATCGCATAGCCCGGGTCACTTCGCACGGCCTCGCGCCATTGCCTCACAGCACCTGCTGTTGCCCCGCGGCTGGCCAGCACCGCGCCAAGGTTGAAGCGGGCTTCAGCAAGGTCCGGCTGCAGGCGGACGGCCTCCCGCAGGGCAGACTCGGCCTCGTCAACACGGCCTAGTTCAGCGAGGGCGCCGCCTAGGTTGTTGTGCAGTTCCGGCAGATCCGGATCCAGAGAGATCGCCGCTCGGCTGGCCTCCGCCGCTTCTTGGTACAGTCCTTGGCGGGCGAGGTCCATGCCCACCTCCTTCGGAATCCGTGCGTCGAGCGGATCCAGCGCGGCGGCCTGCTGCAGAGCCAGCACTGCTTCGGCGTGTGCTCCCGACCTCGAGAGAGCCGATCCGAGCCGAATCCACGCGAGGGTGAAGGCGGGATCCGCCGACACGGCGCGCTCAAACCAGCGGGCGGCCTCCCGCAGCCGGTCTTTCTCTTCAAGGGCCGCCCCGAGTTCGAAGTAGAACCCCGCCTCCGAGGGACGGTGCTGGACGATGGCCGATTCCAGCCGTGCGATTCCGGCGTCGAGATTGGATCCCTGCGCGGTTTGGGCGAGCGCGAGGTACAGTTCGTCCCGCCCGCCCGGAAGGGCTGCGGGGTAGTGCAAGGCGACCTCCCCGGAGTAGCCGGTCTCGGCCAAGCTGCTGCGTTCGCGCTTCGGGGCCAGCAGTCCGGACGGCGGCTTGGACTGGATTCGGTGGTCTGTCATTACCGCGTGCACGACGTCGTCCGTGCGGCGCTTTGGCATGTGGCATTCCGCGCAGTCCGACCGCCAAGGGTGTGCCCCGCCCGAGCCCAGACTCGCCAAACGGCTCTCGTGGCACTTGAGGCATTCCCGGTCGTAGCGCTGCGCCGCCTCGGGAGTGTCCGACGGCTTGTGCGGGTCGTGGCAGGTGGTGCACGTGATGGCATCCGCTGCTTGGGTGAAGCAGCGTGACTGCATCAACCGGTAGGCAGAGTGGTTGATCTCGAACTTGTCCTCCCAGCCGGACGCGGGTGCGTGGTCGAAATAGATCGCGTAGTCCGGCAGCGGCTCGCCGGGCCGGTAGGAGAAGTACCCGCGGCCGTAGCGATGCACGATGTTCGGCAGGGGTCGGCTGGTCGTCTCCAGATGGCACTGGAAGCAGACCTCCCGCTGTCGCTGGACCTCAAGGCGCGCGGGGTTCGTGATCGACGACGCCACGGCATCGGCGTCGATTTCGGCGCGGGTCGCGGCCTCGACGTGCGCCGATCCAGGACCGTGGCAACGCTGGCAGTCGATGCCGTCCGGAATCTTGCCGGGGAAGAGGGGCCTCCGGCCTGGCCGGTCGCTTCCGCCGGGCACGTCGGGATACCCGTTGTGGCAAAACATGCAGTCGTAGGAGATCACCCGCTGGAAGCCATCATGGTTCGGCCGGTCGTACCCCGGGCTCATCCGCCAGATTCCGCCGTCCTGCGAGTACCATCCCATCGGAAGCTGAACCAGCTTTCCGGACGGGGCCATGTGGATGAAGCTTCGCGCATGGTTTCCCGAGCCCATCACGAAGTGGATCTCCTTCTCCAGCACGTTCTCCTCACGTCCGGCTGGATCTCTTTGGTAGCGTCGCTGGAATAGCCTCCCGCCACGCTCTTCGACAACGTAATGGCGGTCGGAGGCTGGATGGTAGAACCTTCCCCCGGTCTGCAGATCCGCTGCCGTTGTGTCCGGGCCAAGCCGTCGGAAGGAGCGCCCCATCCCTGTTGCCCGGTAGGTCTCCCAGATGTCGATGTGACAGCCCGCGCAGGCCGCCGGGTCTACATAGCTGGCCGCTTGAATCGACAACGGCGGCCTTTCGTTGGGAGCGGTCGACGTTCCTGTTGCCCACACCCAAACCAAGAGTGCGGCGACCAAGGCCGCGGCGGCCAGGCCCAGTCTCTTTGCGGGGCCAGCCTCCGCGGTACGCGCGTCCCTGCGGGCACCTGTACCATTCCGGCGAGGGCGCCGCTTGGCCGGTCGTTTGCCCGGACGCCCCCTACGGCGGGCCATCAGAGACACCTTTCGTTTGCCCGCTCCGGTGCGGCTGGCCTATGGGCCGAACCTTTGGCGGGGGAATTGGCGTTGGCTGCCACAGGATGCGATGTCGCGTGCAGCTCGCTGCAGCCGCATTCGGGAGCCCGCCAAAGTGCTTCAGTGCGCACATGTAGCGAGACAAGCGCTCGACGCGACGACCCATGTTTCAGGCTGCCTTTAGGATAGGCCGCCGGCAGCGTCCATAGTGAACACACTCACAACAAGCGGCCCCCGCCCCGTGAGCCGACTGCCGGATTCAGCCCGGATGGGGGCCTTGCCGAAGACTGCCCTGCGGGCGGCGCCCTGTGGTGGCCCTTGACAACATATATGCTCTCAGCGGATATTGGGGATGCTCCGGGCTGAGTTTGGCGCGGCCGGGGAACACTGCCAATGCACTTACTATCTGCAATCGCCCTCACGTGCGGCCTGGCGGCCTTGACTTTGGCCGGTCCAGCCTTCAGCGCGAGCATCCCGACCGACTCCCCCTTCCCGGAGCACCAGCG
>JAJDWM010000581.1 GCA_022825595.1 Bryobacterales bacterium
CAGACAGAGGTCGTCCGCGTGATTCCGGAGGTGCGGAAACACCTCCGAGATCGGAAGGCCGCTCTCGCCGCTGGGGTGGAAGTCGTACACCGCCGGCAGGATCTTCCCGCCCTGCGTTCCGATGGAGAGCTTCATCTCGGAGTGCTTTCCGGCGAACTTCTCCAGCTCCGGGTTGTAGTCAAAGGTGTCGTGCTGGGTCGGAGCGCCCTGCATGAAGAGGAAGATCACCCGCTTGGCCTTCGGCTCGAAGTGCGGCGGCTTGGGCATCAGCGGATTGGCCGTCCCCTTGGCCGATAGCGAGTCCATCGCGGCGATCCCGGCGAAGGCGGTGTAGCCGAAGCCCGCGGCGGTCTTCCGCAGGAAGGCCCGGCGCCCGAAAGATTCTCGTGTCATGCCAGATTCCTCCTCGTTGCTCTCCGGCGGCTCAGTTGCGGTACCGGAATTCGGCGCTGTTGAAAAGCGCATGGTATACACGGGCCCAAGCTTCGTGCTGCGGACTTGCCGAAACTGCCATGCCGGCACTTCCAATCCCGCCGTTGGCGCGCTCGGCAGCGAGCCAGTCCTTGAGCCGCTTGCGGGCCGAGCCACGCTCCTTCTGGTCCGGCACCCGCCCGAAGGCTGCGCTGACGGCAGCGAACAGCACATCGTAGCGCAGGTTCCCCTCACCATTGTCGAAGGCCGCGCGGACCGCGGCGCGCGAGTCCGCCGCGCCGCCCGGCAGCACTGCGACCGCTGAGTCCAGCTCATCGCCGCCGGGGTCGCGGCCAAATGCTTGGCCAAGCAGGCCGGAAAGCCATTCCTTGGCCTCGCTGCGGCCATTGTCCAGCGTCTCAGGCGACAGCAACCAGTCTGTCACCGACGCCACGTGCCGCATGGTGAGGTCCTCCTCACGAGTGCTGGGGTCGCGGTTCAAGACTTGGCGGAAGGCATGTCGCACCCGCACGCGGTCCGATTGCTCGGCGGCCAGCAGACGCTCAGCAGCCGTCAGGGAGTGCAAGCGGACAAACTCGCCATTCATCAGGAACAGCGCCTGCGCCGGCCCTGTTGTCACGTCGCGCGCGCCCTTCGTCTCGCTGGGCTCGGGAAAGTCAAAGGCCTCGAACATCGGCCGGGCCGCGTTGCGGATCACCGGCACGAAGACGCTGCGGTATGTCTCGCTGACCTCCCACGGGCTGATCTGGGGAGTGCCCGGATTAATCAGCCTGAAGGGGTCGAAGCTGGCGACCGGAGACGCCTTGGGTGTTTCGCTCAGCTCCCCGCTGACCATGAGCACGGCATCCCGCACTGCCTCGGCCTCCAAGCGCCTCAGGCTGGCGCGCCAGATGTGGTCGTTGTCCGGATCCTTGGCAAAGTTCCCCTCGTCGATCTCCGTCGCCAGCTGGTATGTGCGGCTGAGCACGATCTCGCGGATCAGACCCTTGACGGACCAGCCGCCCTCAATGAACCGCACGGCGAGATAGTCGAGCAGGGCTTGGTTGGTGGGCCGCTGCCCGCTGCTCCCGAAGTTGTCGACAGTGCCGACGAGACCCTTTCCAAGGAGGTGACGCCAGACCCGGTTGGCCATGACACGCGCGGTCAGCGGGTTGTCGGGCCGCACCAGCCATTCCGCCAGCTGCAGGCGCCCGCTCCGCCCCGGGCCAATGGACGGCAGCTCGGCACCGGCGGGGAACATCACCTGGACAAACCCGCGCGGCACCTCGTCGCCGAGCGTGTGCGGGTCGCCCCCGATGTTGAGCCGTATGTTTGCAGGCTGGTCGGCCTCGACCACTCCCATGGCGAGGTTCTCTGGCATCGGAATCTTGGCGAGTTCCCGGACAGCCGCCCGAACGGCGTTTCGGTCCCGCCGGTCCTCTGCTGCCCGCATCTCTGCCCAGAGGCGCCGGCGCTCGGAGAGATGGGCTTCTCCACCCGGAGAGGAGTACGCCGGCAGCTCGTCAAGTTCGACCATGAGCTCGGGGAGGAAGTAGGCTCCGTTGAAGCGGGGCCTCCGGCGCAGGCCGTTGCGCAGCTCCGTGCTGCGGAAGATGCCGCCGAGCGCGTAATAGTCGGCCGCGGGGATCGGGTCGAACTTGTGGTCGTGGCAGCGAGCGCACCCGACGCTGAGGGCCAGCACTGAGCGCGTGGTGACGTTGATCATCTCGTCAGCGATGTCCATCTCGAACTGCTTCGGGTCTGGCTCGTTGAGGTCGTGCGCCCCGAGCGCGAGGAAACCGGTCGCCACCTGGTGCACGGCACGCTCTTGTGCAGACTCGTAGGGGAGCAGGTCCCCGGCGATCTGCTCGCGAATGAATCTGTCGTAGGGCTTGTCGCGGTTGAATGAATCAATGACGTAATCGCGATACCGCCATGCCATCGGGAATGGAAGATTGCGTGTGCGCCCGATCGTGTCCGCGTAACGCACGACGTCCAGCCAGTGCCGGCCCCACCGCTCTCCGAAGCGCTCGGACTCAAGCAGCCGATCGACGACCTTGGCGAATGCCCTAGGGCTCTCGTCGCTCAGAAACGCCTGCAGTTCGTCGACCGTTGGTGGCAGACCGGTGAGGTCGAAGGTGGACCTCCGCAACAGGTCCGTGCGGGTGGCGTCGCCGACAGGCCTCAGGTCTCGGTGCTCCAGCCCAGCCAAGACGTGCTGGTCTATCGCCCCGCGGGGCCATGACAGGTTTTGGACAGCCGGCAAAGGATCTTTGCGGGGTGCCCGGAAGGCCCAGAACCCCCTGCCACGCTCGACATTGATCGAACTCGCCTGAGATTTGACCGCAGACTCCCTTGGATCTGGGGCCCCCATCCGGATCCACGCCTCAAAATCTGCAATGACGCGGTCGGGCAGCCTGCCTCCGGGCGGCATCTTGACGTTGCCTTCGTAGCGCAGGGCCGAGAGGAGGAGACTCTCGTCTGGGGCGGACGGCACGACGGCGTGGCCACGCTGCCCTCCCTGTCGGATCCCCTCACGCGTATCGAGACTCAGGCCGCCCATGCGGGTCTTGGCCTCGGCCGAGTGGCAGACGTAGCAATTCGTAGCCAAGACCGGCCGGATCCTGTTCTCGAAGAACTCGAGGGACTCGGCGGTCTGGGCCTTGGCTGCGGGTGGCGCCGCCACGACCGCAACAACCGTGGCAAACAACAAGCCCGACCAGTACCTCATACGGTCACAATTCTAGCGAATTCTCCGGCCGAGCGGGGCCCTCAGCAGCCGAAAATCAAGCCCCCGCACCGGCAAGGCGCCGAACGATGAGATTGTACAGCCAAGCAATCACGTAGCCGGCAAAGAACCCGTCCAAAAGGCCGTATAGCACTCCCACCACGATGTCTGCAGGCGTACCGGAGCCACTGATTCCCGGGTAGATCGAGGCCATGAAGGCGAAGAACTCGGCCCCGTAGGACGGCACAATGGCGTGGACCGTCCCGATGACGGCCATGGCGCAGCCCCACAAGAGGGCCAAGGTCAGGGCCAATGCCAGCTTGGACACCTGAACGGTCGGAGGGGTGGCTGAGTCCGGCATAGCCGGCATCATCGCATGGATCGGGCGGACCCTCGCTTCGCAGCTACTCGGGAGCTTCGGTCACCGCCGTCGCCAAGTAGGAGCGGATCTCGCCGACAACCCGCGGGTGGTCCTTGGCGACGTCAGCCTCCTCGCCTGGATCGCTGCGTAGGTCAAAAAGCTCGATAGGCTCCTCTGGCGCCTCCCGGACGGCCTTCCAGTGGTCCCACCGCACGGCCTCGGCACGGCCAGGCGTCCCTCCCCAATACAGGACCCGGTCTCGACCCACCCTTCCCGTTCCCAGCAAGTCGGGGGCGATGCTCACGCCGTCCACGCCCGGAGGCGCGGGGAAGCCCACGATCTCGGCGACCGTGGGTAGGAAGTCCGCGAAGTACCACGGTAGGTCGCTGACCGCCCCAGCCTCCACGCGTCCCGGCCAGCGAGCGATGGCCGGAACGCGGATCCCGCCGTCGTGGAGGGAGCGCTTGTAGCCCTGAAAGGGCCCGTTGGAGTCGAAGAAGAACGGGTCGTTGCCGCCCTCCGCATGCGGGCCGTTGTCGGAGCTGAAGAAAACGAGGGTGCGGTCGTCCACCTCCAGCTCTTCGAGGACCGCGAAGATCTCGCCGATGCCTCGGTCCATCCTCGTGATCATCGCCGCTGTGCCCTTCTGCGGCCCTGGCCAGGTCCGGTCTTGGTATGGCCCAGCGTCGGGCACCTCCATGCCGATCCGCTCGCGGTGGTCGCCAAGGTCCTCGCTGATGCCGGAGATCCCCGGGTCCCCGCCGCCGTCGGCGCCACCGGCCTCGTTGTTGGCGTGGGGGATGGTCAGGGCGAGGTACAGGAAGAACGGCCCTCGGGCGTTCGCCGTGAGCCACTGGATGGCATCCCGCAACAGCAGGTCATGGGAGTAATCGACGCGCTCCACCGCCACGCCGCTCATGCCCCCGTAGCGCTGGGATCGAACTACGACGTTCCGCAACGCTTCCCGCTCCGGGCCGCGCATGAGGAATTCCGGGTAGAAATTATGCGCGTGCCCCTGGCTCAGGTAGCCGTAGAAGTGGTCGAAGCCCTGTCTCCAGGGCGCGCCGGGCGAATCTTCCATCCCAAGACCCCACTTCCCGACCAAAGCCGTGGCGTAACCGCTCGCCTTCAGGAGTTCCGCCACCGTCACGTCCTCGTCCCGGAGTCCCGGATGCCCGTTCCTGCGCACAGTCGTGTGACCCGTGTGCTGCCCTGTCATCAGCACGCTGCGGGAGGGCGCGCAGACGGTGAATCCGGCGTATGCATCGGTGAAGCGCATTCCCTCGGCGGCCATGCGGTCCAGATGCGGAGTCTGAATCTGCTGTTGGCCGTACGAGCCGAGGTCTCCCCAGCCGAGATCATCCGCAAGGATCCAGACGATGTTCGGCGGGCCTGCGCCCTCTTCTGGACAGGTCGGCGCCGGACCGCACGCACAGGAGGCGGCCAATGCGATGGCAACCGTGCAGCGCAGCCAGCCTGGCGGGGTCGGGCGGGCGGGCCGTGGATCCGGGAAGAGGACATTCATCGTGGCGCATTATCGCAGGCAGACAGACCCGGTCGATTGCACGAGGGCTGATCTGGGTCCTTGCTAAAATGCCGCCGCAATGGCCTCCCACGTAGATCGCCGCACCTTCCTGCGTACCGCCGCAAGCACAATGGCCGCAGCTGCGGCCTCGGGGCCCGGCAGAGCCGAGGCAATCTCATTCGACGGCCCCGATGCGCATTACCACGGCGACGACTGGGAGAGCCTGAATCCCGGGTACTGGAGCGTCGTAGGCGGCGCTCTCCGTCGGCGCATCCACAGCCGGGGAGACCGCGCCCGCAACACGGGCTTCCCCTACCACTACGAGACCCATGGGGACCGCATGGGGAGCTACAGCATGCCCGTGGACTACGACCCCTCGCTTCCGCCCGGACTGATCTGGAACCGCCGGTGGCGGCTGGCGGGCGACTACGCGCTAGGCATGGCCGGCCGCGTGATCAGCGAGGCGCATGCCCCTCGCGAGGGCGACAGCGACGAGTGGCGCATGTACAGGCCGGGATACGGCCTGCTTGGCCTCGCGTTTGCGTCGGCGACACTCTACGAGTCCTTCGGGATGGGCGGGCGCCGCGGCAACGCAGCGTGGATCGCAGCTTGGACCGACGACGGCTACTTCGGCATACTCGAGCACGGGACGGACGCCGTGATTGCGGTCCAGCGAGCCCCCGTCCCAAAGCCCGGCGACACCTACTCGATTGAGGTTCAGGTGACTGGCACAGAGGCCGGCGAGGGGACTGTGACAGCCACGCTGACAATCGGCGCCGGGAGGGCTGCAGCTGTGCGCGTGGAGCGTGTGGACGCCACTAGGCACCTGCAGGGGTTTGCTGGCGTCGCCGGAAGAGGCCTGCTGGACTTCGACGTCCGGGAGTTCAAGGTGGAACCGCAAGGGACTGAGCCGCTGCAGCCCCGAATCAACGCCTGCCACGTGTGCTATGCGCTCGGAGACACTTTGCGCCAGCGAGATGGCCGCTGGCACGTTCGCTTCATGGCGCTGTTTCGCAGCGACGGCGAGCAGGCGCAGGTCCGGGTGGCCGACACCCCGAGTCCTGACGAAGGCTGGGAATCCGTGCCCGTCGCCGGCCAGGCTCCCATCGTGAGCAACGACTTCCGCCGGAGCACGGCAGTGATCGACGCAGAGCTGCCCCGCAACCCGGCCGAGGCGACGTTGTACTTCACGGTGTGGAAGGACGGCCAGGACGTGACGGGAGATCCGAGGCTCGGCAGCGACGCGGTCGGCTTCGGCACCGGCCAGGTTGGCGAGGTTCCCGCGGACGGACACTATGTTGGCCGGCTGCCCCAATTGGTCGCCCCGTACAAGCTGTGCGGGCTGTCCTGCCACGCCATCCACGGTGGGCGGCCGAACCTGCCGGGGGACGGTCCAGGCGAGGGCTTCTTCGTCCACGACCAGCCCACTCCGGGAGCCTACCGGCATCTGGAGGAATACGGCTTCCAAGTCATGATGTGGGAAGACGACGTCTGGTACATGGAGCTGCTGCTCTATCCTCCCTCGACTGACGACGCCTACAAGATCGTCACCACGACGCTGTGCGGACCGACGACGCGCTGGCAGATGATGCGCCATTGGAACACCATCAACCCGGGAGACCACGACTACGGCATGGATGACGTCAAGGGCCCCGAGCAGATCGCCATCCGTTCGCATGACGACCTCGGCCAAGATGCCGAGTACATGCGCCGGAACTTCCAGATCGTGCACCACTTGGTGACCGGGGACGAGGCTCCTTCCGGAACGGCCAACCCCAAGAAGTGGCGGCGCTGGAAGATGCCCAACCGGGACTTCAGCCTGCTGATCGTGGACTCTCGCCTTTGGCGCAGCAGCCAGGACACAAACATGTGGGACGACCAAGGGTGGGGCGCCAAGCTCAGCCTGTACTCGAGGACGGACGTCACCCGCAGCCTGCTAGGGGAGCAGCAGTTTTCCTGGCTGGCGGAGACCCTGCGCACGGACTCCTCGCCGCTGATTTGCCTGACCGGCATCAATGGCATGCACACCATCTGGACGGGAGACGGCCGAAGGGCGGACGCCAAGACCGTTCTGGGCGAGCGCGACAGGGTGGCAGCCGATTACGCAGGCTGGGTCGCGGCGGGCGCCGACCGAGTGCTCGAACTGCTCGGCTCGCGCGAGGGGGTCGTCAGCGTCTACGGTGACGTCCACGTGGGGATGATCCTGCAGAACGTCGCACACAGGGTCTTTGAGTGCTCGTTCGGGCCAATCGGCCGCAGCGGCGGGCGCGGCGTCAAGGAGGGCTTCGGCCCCCGAATGCGGGACTTTGATGGCAGGGAGGTCACCGTTAAGGCGCTGTACCACCAGAGCTACGACACGCCGGACCTCCGCAAGCTGAACGGGCCGTTCTACTGGAATTTTCTCGAGATGGAGTTCGACCCGCGCGGCGACGATCCCCGCATCGGCCTGCGAGTCCGCAACCTGGTCGACCCGCCGAGCGAACAGCCCCGCGGCGGAGGCGCAGTCTCGGCATCGGCGTCGGCCACCGGGAGGCCGCACTCATGCTCCCTGCCACAGGTGCGGCTGCTGCCGGAGGCAGACGTGCTGCTGCACACCACCGACGGGAGGCCGCTGCGCGGGGCCCGGACACTGGCTGACGGACGCCTGCCGCTCAAGGGCCTGTCCGGGATCCCTCCCGGCGAGACCGTGCTCGCGACGGTGCGGGCTGGAGGAAGAGTCGAAGCCCGGATGCTGGTGACGGGCCCGGTGGGCGGGTAAAGCGGACCGGAGGGAGCTTCAGCGACGGGGGCGCCTCGACCGAGCAAAATCGGAGGGGGGCGGACGTCTGCCCTGCTGCCGCTGCCGCTGCTGGGCCAGCTTCTGCGCCTTTGAGGGGCCGATCATCATGGTCATCGTGCGCCCTTCCATGCGCGGCTGCGTTTCCGGGCTCCCTATGTCCTCCAGATCGGCGACCAAGCCGCGCAGCAGGCGCTCTCCGATCTCCGGGTGCGTGATCTCCCGGCCCCGGAAGAACACGGTCGCCTTGACTTTGTTGCCCTCATTCAAGAAGCGCACGGCGTGCCTCTTCTTGAAGGCGTAGTCGTGCTGATCTGTGTTTGGGCGGAACTTGACCTCCTTGACCTCGATGCGGTGCTGCTTCTTCTTGGCGTCGCTGCGCCGCTTCTTCTCAAGGTAGGAGTACTCGCCGTAGTCGATGACCTTGGCAACTGGCGGATGCGCTGTCGGCGAGACTAGGACCAAGTCCAAGCCCATCGCCTTGGCGCGACGGATGCCCTCACTGGTGGGCATGACGGTGGTGCGACCGTCTGGAAACACGACCCGGACCTCCCGGGCGCGGATCGTCTCGTTGACGTTCCGTCTTCGGACCCTTCGAATAGGGCGGAATCTTCTTCGGTAAATAACTACCCCCCGCTGTGACTCGGCCGATTGGCCAGCCCACACATCACAAAAAGGAGGAGACCGACGCCCCGCGGCACCCGATCCCCGACTATTTCCAGAGCTGTCAGTCGCTCCCCTAGCGCCGACAGCACGAGGCCTGTTCGATCGTCCCCGTTTCCAGCCGGCGCGTTAAGCATAACACGAGTCGGCAAGCTACGGGGGTAGGAGGCCGGCCTCAACGACCGCGTCGGAGAGGGCATTCGGACAGGGGATCGCAGTGTGCCATCATTCCATGAGCGCAAGCCTGCTCGCGGCGCTTGCGCAAGCAGGCAACTATGTCCAAGGCAGAGCTAGCCGACCACCTCGCAAACGAAACCGGGCTGCACAACACTTTCTCCCGAGCCGTGGTTGAAGTGTTCGTGGCTATGCTCACGGAATCGCTCGCGCGCGGCGACCGCATCGAACTGCAAGGATTCGGGACATTTCGAGTGGACGAGCGGGCGGCCCGAATCGGGAGGCATCCCCGGACGGGAGAGGAGCTGAAGATCCCACCAAAGCGGGTCGTGCGGTTCAAGGCCAGCAAGGCGATGCTCCAGCGGGTCCAAGAGGAAGCGCTGGAGGGTCACGAATAGGGCTGGTTGGTCGGAGTGATGACAAGTTCCGGGATGCACGCCCGGGGGTGCAGCGTCGCAACCAGCAGGGCGGCCTCGGCGACATCCTCCGGCTGCAGCATCAGCGCGCGCGCCTCGTCAGGGGGCACGACGGGACGGCGCTCCAAGATGGGTGTGTTGACCTCCCCCGGGCAGATGACGCACGAACGGATTCCGCGCTGCCCCTCCTCAAGGTGAGCGGCCAGGCTTAGCGAGCGCACCCCGTGCTTGCTGGCGCTGTAGCTGGGGCCACCGATCACCGAGGTCCGGACGCCGGCGATTGACGATACGGTGATCAGCACCCCGTCCCGCCGCTCCCGCATGTCAGGGAGCACGGCGTGCATCAGGTAGAACGGTCCGCTGAGGTTGACGCTCACGACCCTGTCGAAGTCCTCGCGGGTGAGCTCGTCCAATCCCCGTCGCGGGACGTTGGTGCCGGCGTTGTTGACCAAGATGTCGACTTGGGGGATTCGGCCGAGGGCCCAAGCCAGCATCTCGTCGACGGCCGCGGAATCGCTCACGTCCATCGGATATGGATGCAGCCGGTCGGCCGATGCGCCGGCCCGCTCCCTCGCCGCGTCGAGCTTGCCGGCAGTCCGCCCGATGCTGACGACCTCGGCCCCCTCCTGCGCGAAGAGGTATGCCACGGCCTCTCCGATCCCGCTTCCCGCCCCCGTCACGATGGCGCCCTTGCCTGTAAGTCTCATGTCGCTGGTATGCGCACGCGCAGGTGCGGCGCACTCTACAGCATTCTACGGCGCTGGCGTGACCGGTTCCGGCCCCGGCCCGGCGGCATATAATCTCGGGCGGGGCCTGCAGTGCGAAGCCTAGTGGTGGTTGAGGATGATCGCGACCTCTGCACGCTGCTCGAATACAACTTGCGCAACGGCGGATACGACGTGACGACGCTGCACCGCCTGAAGGGGGCGGACGAGGTCATTCGGCAGACACGGCCGGATCTGATCCTGCTCGACGTCATGCTTCCGGACGGAGACGGCTTCGAGTTCTGCCGCAAGCTGAGGGCCAGCAGCGACACCGCGGAGATCCCGATTCTGTTCTTGACCGCTCTGAGCCAAGAGATGGACCGCGTTATGGGCCTCGAGATCGGCGGGGACGATTACATCACAAAGCCCTTCAGCCCCAGGGAGCTGCTGGCCCGGATCCGTGCCCACCTGCGGCGCGGCGAACTCCGCCAAAGGCGCGGCACGCTGGCCGCGAAGGGCCTCAGCATCGACTTCTCGGCGCGCCAGGCCACACTGAACGGCAAGCGCATCGACCTGACCGCCACTGAATTCGGCCTGCTGGGCTTCTTGGCCGAGCACGCGGGCACGGCCTTCACCCGCCAGCAGCTGATCGCGAAGGTCTGGGGCAGCCGCAAGCACATTACGCCGCGCAACATCGACGTTCACGTGCGGCGGCTGCGGGAACGGATCGAGGAGGACCCGAAACGTCCCCGTTGGATACAGACCGTGCGCGGTTTCGGGTACAGGTTCGAGATTCCCGAATGACAGCGCGCATCTTTCTCAAGCTCGCGCTCGCGACCATGCTTCCGCTCCTCGTCGCGGCGGCGGCCGCGCTCCTGCTGGTTCCGCGGATCACGGTCGGGTATCTGGAGGGCGGGCTCGAGACGAGCCTGACCGAGAAGGCACGCCTGATAGAGAACGCGCTGGAGGGGATCCCTCCGGACCGGTATCAGTCGTCGCTGCAGATGCTGGCCGAGCGCGCCCAAGCCCGAGTCACCGTAATCGACGCTCGCGGCAACGTTCTGGCCGACTCGCAGGCACACCCCTCGCGCATGGAGAATCACGCAACCCGCCCGGAGTTCAGCGAGGCGCTCACCGGGCGAGTCTCGACAAGCCGGCGGTACAGCACGACCGTCGAGAACGACCTGTTGTACGTGGCGGTCCCGATCAAGGGCGGCGGAGCCGTGCGCCTCGCCCTCCCGTTGGAGCAGGTCGCTTCGATGACCGCCGACCTTCGGCGGCAGATCACCGTGGCAATCCTGCTGATCGTGGCTCCATTGCTGGCGGCCGTCGCCTGGGCTGCCCGCCGCATTTCAAAGCAGCTGTCGGGGATCGTTGAACTGTCCAACACGATCGCGGAGGGTGACTTCGAGGTCGACACCGGCTCGCCGAAGCCAGGCTACCTGCCCGAGCTGAAGGACCTCACTTCCAGCCTCACGGCGACTGCCGCGAAGCTCAAGGCAAGCTTCCAGCAGCTGAAGGAGGAGCGGTCCCGGTTCGTAGCAGCGGTAAACGGCATCGGCGAGGGCATCCTGGTACTGGACCGCCGTGGCCGGATCGCGCTGCACAACCCGGCAATCGAAAGGATGTTCCCCGAGGAAGACCTCTCGCCACTTACGCCCATCAAGTCTTGGAGGTCGAAGGAGATGGCGAAGCTCTTTCGGAGGGTCGTCGGCAACCGGGAGCCGCTCACGACAGAGTTCTCCGTCGACACCCCGGCGCAGCGGGCCTGGCGGGTCTCCTGCGCGCCGATCTTGAGCCGCAAGGGCAAGGTGCGTGCGGTGGCCGCAGTGTTCCACGACATAACGGAGCTGGAGCGGATCGACCAGATGCGCCGCGACTTCGTGATCAACGTGTCCCACGAGCTGCGCACACCGCTGGCGTCCATTGCAGGGTATGCGGAGACTCTGCTGGATGGGGCCATTCACGACAAGGAGAACAATGAGCGCTTCGTAAGGATCCTGTGGCAGAACGCGCGGCGCCTGACGCAGCTGACCTCGGACCTGATGACGCTGTCGCAGATCGAGGTCAACGCCCGGGAGTACGAGTTCTCCGACCAGTCGGCCGACGCCATCGTGCGACTTGCAGCGGACGGCATACGGCCCGTCTTGCGGAGCAAGGAACTGGAACTGAAAGTGGAGCTCCCCGAGAGATCCCCTACCGTCTCCTGCGACCCGGGGGCCGTGCAGCAGGTCTTGGCCAATCTGCTTGACAACGCGGCGAAGTACACCCAGCCGCACGGCCGCATCACAGTGGGGGCCAAGAGGGCCGAAGGTGCCATCCACTTCTTCGTGCGGGACACGGGCATCGGGATCGCAGCCGAGCACATGCCCAGGCTGTTCGAGCGCTTCTACCGAGTGGACAAGGCGCGATCTCGCGAGCTGGGTGGCACGGGCTTGGGGCTTGCAATTGTGAAGCACCTGGTGCAGGCCCACGGCGGGAGCGCGTGGGTGGAAAGCGAGCCGGGCGAGGGGTCGACTTTCTCGTTCTCGCTGCCCGACCAGCGGGAAGGCCCGTCCTTGGACCAGATCCTCGGAGAGAGGCACATGGCGCACGCGTCCGTCCAGTGAACAGCGAGCGGCGGGCTATCGTACACTGGCGGGCAGCCGCGGGATCCGCAATTCGCCGCGGGCGTAAGAGGGGAACTACCATGGCGCATCGTGCTGGAACATTGGCTCTGGCGGTACTGTGCACGGCCGCAACGCTAGCGGCAGCGCGGTCGGCCAACCGATTCGTGCCAATCTTCGACGGGGTGTCGCTGAAGGGCTGGGACGGAAACCCAAAGCTCTGGAGCGTGGAGGACGGCGCCATTGTGGGCCGGACGACCGCCGAGGATCCCATTCCTGCGAACTCGTTCCTGGTTTGGCGGCAGGGGGAACTGGACGACTTCGAGCTGCGGCTCGAGTTCCAGATTGAGGGCGGCAACTCGGGCGTGCAGTACCGCGCCTTCGAGAGGCCGCGCGAATGGGGCCCGCACATCCTGGGCGGGCTCCAGGCGGACTTCGAAGCAGGGGAGCGCCACACGGGCGGCCTCTACGGCGAGCGGTCCAGGCGCATTCTGGCGCGACGCGGCGAGAAGGTGGAGATCGGGGCTGACGGCAAGCCGGTCGTGACCGGCAGCGTCGGCGACCCGGCCGAGCTGCAGGAGAAGATCAACCTAAACGGGTGGAACCGCTTCGAGATCCTGGCCAAGGGCAACCGCTACATCCACAAGATCAACGGCCACGTGATGGTCGACGTGACCGACAACGACCCCAACGCGCCCGTCTCCGGCCTGCTCGGGCTGCAGGTCCACCGCGGCCCGCCCATGACGGTGCGGTTCCGAAACATCGAGCTCAAGCGCCTCCAGATGCCGCGCGGCAAGAGAAAGGTGGTGTTCATCGGCGGGCCCAAGAGCCACGGCTACGGGTCGCACGAGCATACGGCCGGACTGAAACTCCTGATCGGCGCGCTGCGGGACAACTTCCCGCAGATCCATCCCACCGCCTACTTTGACGGCCACCCGGCTGACCCAACCGCCCTTGACAACGCAGACGCGGTCGTCCTCTACAGCGGCGGCGGGCTGCGGCACCCTTGGCTCAGCGCCCTCGGGGATGTCGACAGGATGGCCGCACGCGGCGCGGGGATTGGAGCCATCCACTTTGCGGTGGAGCTCCCGGTCGGGGAGCCGGGGGCCAAGTTCCTCGAGTGGATCGGCGGCTACTTTGAGCAGTGGTGGTCGGTGAACCCGCACTGGATGATGCGCGAACCGCGCCTGGCCGAGGGCCATCCCATCACCAATGGGGTCCGGCCATTCGAGATACACGACGAGTGGTACTTCAACATCCGCTTCCGGTCGGGCATGCACGACGTCACGCCGATCCTGCAGGCCGTCCCGCCTCCGGAGACGATGAACCGGCCGGACGGCAAGGCGTCGGGGAATCCCTATGCCCGCGCGGCGGTAAAACGCGGTGACCGGCAGACGCTGATGTGGGCCAGCGAGCGGCCCGGCGGCGGCCGCGGGTTCGGCTTCACCGGCGGCCATGTCCACTGGAATTGGGCGCACCCGTCTTACCGCAAGCTGGTCCTGAATGCGATCGCGTGGATCTCGGGCGCAGAAGTCCCCCCGACAGGAATCGAGTCAGGACCCTACGGCATGGAAGCGATGCTGCAGAATCAGGACTTTCGGCCTTGGGGGCGCTACGACCAGGCCGAAGTGGAGAAGATGGTCGGCGGCTGGTCGAAACTCGGCCGCTGACGCCTGGCTAACCGGGCTGACTCGGCCCGTCAGGCGTCCGGCTTCCGAGCTGCTTCGCCAAGAAGATTGGTCCGGCGCTGATCACGGGAACCTTGAGGCCTGCCCGAACGGGCGCGCCACCTCCCTCGAGTTTCCTATGCTGTGGGAGTGCAGGCCATCGCCGACTTGATGGACGCCTTCGCGCGCTTTGCGTGGGGGCCCGTCGTGCTGATCCTCCTAGTCGGGGGCGGCTGCTACTTCTTCGCGTACTCGCGCCTGATCCCCTTCCGGTACATGGGGCACGCGCTGAAGATCCTGGCGGGCAAGTACGACTCCCCGACGGACACGGGCCAAGTGACCCATTTCCAGGCGCTCAGCAGCGCTCTCGCGAGCACGATCGGCATGGCCAACATTGCGGGCGTGGCGGTGGCCATTCAGACAGCGGGGCCCGGGACCGTGTTCTGGATGTGGGTCTGCGCGCTCGCGGGCATTGCGACCAAGTTCTTCACCTGCACGCTCGCGGTCCAGTTCCGGGGACCTGACAGCCGGGGAGAGATCCAGGGGGGGCCGATGTACGTCATCCTGCACGGCCTCGGTTCGCGCTGGAAACCGATGGCGATGTTCTTCTCGCTGTGCGCCCTTTGCGGCACGCTGCCGATGTTCCAAGTCAACCAGCTCGTGCAGATCTCGCGGGAGACGGTGGCGTCCCGCCTGGGCTGGATCGAAGGGTCGAGTGGCGCTTGGCTCTTCAACCTCGGTTCGGGGCTGCTCATCGCGGCGGTGGCCGGAGGGATCCTGGCCGGTGGGATCCAGCGGATCGGGAAGGTCGCCTCGCGCATGGTGCCCGGCATGGTCGTGCTCTACATGGGCTGCGGGCTTGCCATCCTCGCCCTCAACGCGAGGGACATTCCCGCGGCGTTCGCGGCCATCCTGTCGGACGCCTTCAGCGGGGAGGCCGTGGCCGGAGGGGTCATGTGGGCGGTTCTGGTCACCGGCATCCGAAGGGCCGCGTTCTCCAATGAGGCGGGGATCGGCTCGGAAGCCTTGGCCCACGGCGCCGCGAAGACCGAGCAGCCGGCGCGGGAGGGGCTTGTGGCGATGCTGGGCCCAATCATCGACACTCTGGTGGTGTGCACCACCACGGCGCTGATCGTGTTGTGCACCGGCACGTGGACCGACACGAGCACAAGCGGGGTCTCGGTCACTGCGGCGTCGTTCGAGCAGGTTCTTCCCGGAATCGGGACCTACCTGCTGTTCACCTGCATCCTGTTCTTTTCCTTCACGACGACGCTGTCGTGCGGCTACTACGGGGAGAAGTCGTTGGGATTCCTGATCGGCGCCGAGCGCCAGCGGGCCTACAAGTACATCTACACCGTGGCGATCGTGATCTCGGCTGTGGCGTCCCATACCGCCGTGCTGGACTTCATTGACGGGATGTACGGCTTCATGTCGATACCGACCATGACATCCTCGCTGCTGCTGGCGCCCAAGGTGATGCAAGAGGCCCGCAGATACTTCGCGGCGCTGCAAGCGGCGGCAGGACCGCGCGCACCTAGTTCGCGGTGACGCGACGTACCAGATTCACTTCTGCTCGCCTACGACACCTGAGGGGGAGGGCCCTGCGACCCTTGCTATGCGTCGGCGCAGTAACCCCTTCCATCGCCCCATCTGCCCTGCCCTTCGCCAATTCGATATCTGAGACGGCCCTTTGTCGTGCTCCACGCCAAGCTTGTCGGCGCAACGACCACGCTCCACGCTTCGCTGCCACGCCTCATTTCCGCCTCGGATCACCGTCCCTAGCCCTGGCTTACGTCACGCCATCTCCCGAAGCGGTCTACTTGCTTCAATCACTTCCACCTGCAGATCTTGCTGCCCGCTTGGCCTCCCGTCGCAACAACCCCATCAGTGCGCCCTCACCCAAGGCATCCAACAGCAACACACCTCCCCGCCGATTGATCTCCTTCATCCAATCTCGGAACGCCACCCTTGAGAAAAGTCTCTTATCTTGATCCTCACGCCAGTGCTCGCCCATGATTCGACAGATCATTTGCAGAACACGACGATTAGACGATATTCCGACTCGATCTAACAAGGACGACCTAACCTCTTGTCTGAAGAGGATCAAATTCAATACCTCATCAGGCCTTTCGCGATCTATATCGTACGCAATGCTCCCCAACCACCAAAGCCGAGAAATCGCATTGTCCCTGAATACTGCGCGATTCCCCTTTGCAAAAAAGTGATTCCGCACTCGACGCACATCACCGTCGATCGAAGATGTTCTACCTTTCCCCAGCCAACGGGCCCTTGAATAGTTAGCGAAAGTCGTGTGGCACAAGTAAACCCACAACCGCTCGTCAGACGCTTGGTATCGAGTCAGCTGGTCCATCGCCCGATATACTGCCAGTGCGTTAACTGCATCACTCATGTGTGGCCGATTCTGATTGAGGCTTAGCTGCGTTGAAGGGACTCCCCATTGGATGTCTGTCAACCTCAAATCGCCCTCATCGATTCTTGGACCATCCCCGTTACCCGAATAATACCACTCCAAATGCTCACCAATTGATTTCCGGAACTCCTCGACTTTAGCTTCGGTCAAATAGCGCACTTGATCCATGATCGCAATTCACTCCTCCAAAACATAATCGAGCAAGTCAACCAACGGATGATCGAACAGCACTTGCGCATCTATAGCACGGTTTGCCGACTGTGCACCAAGTGGAAGCCGATCTAGGTGCTGTAGGCGAGCGTCCAGAGAATTAAACCAACGATACTGTTGAAACGATTCACCTCCCTTATCAGCCTCACAGAGGAGCCATATCAATGCCGGAAGATAGACACCGTTTAAGATCGTTGCGGCTTCTCGATGATTCCGAACCTTTCCACGAGCACGCATCAGCTTCT
>JAJDWM010000611.1 GCA_022825595.1 Bryobacterales bacterium
GCCCCTTGCGAGCCGAGGCCGCACACAGCTCCCCCTTCTGGTTGCGCCAGCCATCCCGCTCACACAGCTGGCGCGCCACGGCCGCCCGCGAGAGCTTGCCCTCCCGCAGAGCGTCGCGCAACCAATCGGCTGTGCCCGGCTCCAGCATGCGCAAACCAATTCGCACTACTGCCGTTCTACACGACGGACCCCCTCTGTGTCAACTATGGTCCAGCGATAGATCGGAGAGTCAAACCTCGGCCATGCGGCTATACACTGGATGCGGGCGTACCCGCACCGCGCATGAGCACGACCGCTTACGGCTTGGGCTTGGCCGGGGAACGGGCACAGCGGGCACCTCCGAGGGATCCCCCGGGTCGGCGCTCCGAGTCCCAACCGCACCGACGATCAGCTCGCCGTCTCCACGCTAGGACGGCACTGCACCGTCGGGCCAAGGCCGGTAATTGGGTGGCGCGTAGCGCTGCCCGCGTGACGCTTCTCTTGCTTCTGGCAGCGAGCGTCCCTCCCGCGTCTGGGCAGGATCCGCGGACCACGCTGAATCAGCACCTCGAACAGGCCCAGATCCATCTTGATGGAGAGCGATACGCTCTCGTGGTCCGGGAACTGCGCCAAGCGCTCGCGATTCATGCAAGAATCCCTGGCGCGTACTATCAGCTCGGATTGGCCCACTGGCATCTTCAGGACACTCAAGAGGCCAAGAAGGCGTTTCTTGGGGAGCTGGAGTTCGAACCGCCGGATGCGTATTCGCTGTACTATCTCGGCCGCATCGCGCTCTCGGAGGGGAACACGGAAGAGGCCGTCGGCTACTTTGAGCGCGTCCTAGCGATCGGAACGATCCTCGATGTTCGGGCCCGGCTGGCGAGTGGATACCTGAGGCTGCGTCGGACTGAGCAGGCAGTGGCCCTCCTTGAAGATTCCGTGCGCAGCTGGCCCGAGAAGGGCGAGATCCACTACCTGCTGGGCCAGGCCTACCAACGGATCGGAAGGTCAGCGGAAGCCCGGCACGAGTTCGAACTGGCCGAGAGGTGGAAGAACAAGCTTCAGGAGGACATTCGAGGTCTCGTTGAGCTGCGCGTGCTGCTGCGGGACCAGAAGATCGCCCAGGCCCGATCCACCGCACAGGTCCTCGCGGATTCGGGTGACCCGGAGGTGATGCTCGGCGCGGCGACAGCGCTGGGTCGCAGCGGTCTCCATCGGGAGGCGATCCCAATTCTGCGGAAGGTCCTGGAGGCGAGGCCCCGCTCCTCGGAGGCCTACTACAATTTGGCGCTGGCACATGCCTCGCTGGGAAGGCCAGTCGAGGCTGTTCCCTACCTGCGGCGGGCCGTGGATTCCCGGCCCGAGTTCTACGAGGCCCGCATGATGCTGGGCAATCTGCTAGCGCAGTCTGGCGACCACGAGGAGGCGATCCCCCACCTTCGGGTCGCCGTGAACATTCGCCCGGACAACGGAAAGCTGCTCGCCTTGCTCGGCCTGCAGTACATGCAAGGCCGCTATTACAAGGAGGCTGTGAAGAGCCTGCAGCGGGCGGCTGACCTCGAACCAGACAGCGCCGACCTGCGGTTCCTGCTCATTGACGCGCACCACAGGAACCATGACTTCGAACATGCGCTGGAACACGCCCAGTCAGCGCTGGCCCGCTTCCCGGGCCTTGCCAACAGCCACTACCAAGTGGCGTGGCAACTCGAGAACATGGGGCGCTTTGAGGAAGCTCTGGTCCATTTGAAACGGGCCGTAGCGATTGACGGAGAATTCGCCGAGGCCCACCGATTGCTTGGGGAGGTCGTCCTGCGCCTCGGCGACGCCGAGGCCAGCTTGGGTCACTTTCGCCAGGCTCTGACCCGTGCGCCAGACTCCCTTCAAGCGCACGCAGGCCTGGGCAAGGCACTGATCCAGCTCAGGAGGTACGAAGAGGCGATCCCCGCAATGGAAGCGGCGATCAAGGCACACCCTGACCACGGGCAGGCATCGCTCCACCTCTACTTGTCGCAGGCCTACCGGGCCACCGGTCGGTCAGACGAAGCTCGGCAGCAAGCCGAGATCTTCTCGCGCCTGAACAAGGAGCGGGCCCGCCAACGGGACCAGGACGTGGAGCGCGAGTACGTTCCGCGTCAGTCGGCCGGCGGCCTATAGCAAACCGTTTGGTCCCGTGCAAAGGGTGAGACGGTTGCGCACCGAGCGGGCCGGCAGCGTTCTGGCAGCCATCGGCAGGTCGGCGCTGGCGGCAGCCGTGGGGCTGGCCACAGCGTCGAATGCCGTCGCAGCCGCCGAGGCAGCTTGGGATGAGCGTGTTCAGGCCCTGTTGCAACTGGGCCAACTTGAGGACGCCGCACGCTTGGCTGAAGACGCCGCGCGGGAGCCGCGCGATGCTGCTTCAGCGTACAGCTGGCTCGGACGGATTTCGATGGCCGCAGCGCGGTTTGCCGAGGCTGCGGAGCGATTCGCCATCGCCAAGGACTTGGGGGCGGGTGCGGCGGAGATCGCAGATCCATGGTCCACGGCTCTCCTCCGGCTCGGTCGGCGAACAGAGGCTTGCGGCGTGCTGCGCGAGGCGTCAGGGGCGGCTCCGGAGAACGCCAGCCTTCGGTACCGCACAGGGGCGTGCTTCCTGAGGGTTAACGCGCATCGCGAAGCGCTGCCCCATCTGCAGGCCGCCGACCGCCTCGGAATCTCCCACGGAGCAGCGAAGATGGACCTCGCCCGAGCCCGGCTCGCCACTGGCCGAGAAGAGGTGGCCGTGGAGCAGCTGCTTGGGATGGCCGCGAAGAGCGAAGAGCCGGCGATGCTGCTCGCAATCGGGAAACTGCTGTTCGAGCGGGTTCTGTACCGCCAGGCTCTTGTTCCGCTGACGAAAGGGCTGGAGGCCAAGCCTGGCGGTCGCGAGGCCGGGATGTACTTGGCACTGGCGCACTATCAGCTCGAGGAGTACGAAGACTGCTTGGAATTGCTCGCCGACCTACCACTTGAGGCCAGATCGGCTGAGGCGCTTCTTCTGCGCGGATCTGTGCTCGCTCGTCTCGGGCGGCCAGAGGATGCGAGGCGAGCGTTGGAAGGGGCCATCGCGATGGATCCCACCCGAGCCGACGGCTACCTCAACCTGGTGCTCTTCCTCTTGGACCACGGCTGGCGCCAAGAGGCGCTGGGCATGTTCGAACGGGCCGCAGCCATGGACGCTCGGGGTGCGAAGGTCCTGTACACCGTGCGGTCCCGCACGAACTGCCGAGGCCTGACCCCGCCCTCAGAGGCTCCGGAGGGCGACCCCGACATGGCTCGCCAGCTCATCGGATTCGCGGACACCTTGCTCGCCGGCCGGCAGTGGGGATCCGCGCTTGAGGTCTACCTCACGGCCCTGTCCGTCGACCCGCTGCCCGCCCGACCCTATGGCGGGATCGGGCTGGTGTGCCAAGAACTGGGGACAGTCGAGGTTGGAATGGCCTACGTTCTGCGGGGCTTGGATCTGCATCCTGCCAACCCTGAGCTGCACTATTACCGGGGATCACTGCAGGAATACGTCGGACAGCCAAAGGAGGCGATCGAGAGCTACCGCGCGGCGCTGAACCTTGCAGGGAAGGCGCCGCCTAGGTACTGGCTGCGCTTGGGACTCGCGCAGCTCGCGGCGGGTCTCGTCGACGAGGCCGAGAGTTCATTCCAGACGGCGCTTGCCCGGGAGCCCGGCTTTGCGGAAGCGCACTACAGGCTCGGAAGGCTTCGCCTCCGAAACCGGCAGTTCGACGAGGCCGAACGGCTATGTGAACGTGCTACCCAGCTGGACCCTTCGCTCACTGAGGCCTTCTACTCGTGGGGGCTGGCCTGCATCCGCAACGGAAAGAGGGAAAAGGGCAGGGCGATCTTGGAGGCTTACCGCCGGAAGCTGGCATTGCGCGACGGTGGCGGTATGCGCTAAGCGTTCGGTCTGCCCACGCCTGAGTGCCGGAACTCCGGCTCTTGCAGGGGGCTCATTCGGTCGTGCGATCGATCTGGCGAGAGTGCCGCTGGGGAGTCCGGCGGCACTCTGCCCGGTATTGCGCTGCCTAGAACTCCAGCCGCAGCGACAGCTGGGAGACCCTTCCTCCCGTGCCGCGCAGAGTGCTCGCAATCCTTCCGAATCCGCCGCGACCACGTCGCTCGTCGGGATTGGCGAACTGCGGATGGTTCGGGAAATTGTAGAAGTCGCCGCGGAACTGTAGCCGCACGCTCTCGGTGAACTCGAACCATTTGTGAATGGAGATGTCGACATTCGCCAGCCCCGGCCCGCAGCAGATCGAAGAGGGGGCCGTGCCCACGACGCCGTTCCCCGGAGCTTCGAAGAGGCTTGTGTCAAAGAAGGTCTCTCCCTTGACGTTGTCGCGCCACTGGGGTTGCTGCTTCGGATCGCCCAAGATGTTCGAGCGCTGTGCCGCCGCATATGTGTTGCTGCGGTTGGTGTTCTCCACCACCACGAACGGGGAACCCGTGCGGAACTCGGTGATGATCCCCAAGCCCCACCCACCGGCGATGGCGTCCAAGACGCCGTTGTTGATGTCGAACTGGCGCCCGCTGCCGAATGGCAGCTCGTAGACAGCGCTGAGAGCGAGTCGGTGGCGAATGTCGCTTCCGGAGTAGCCGCGGTCGAGGTGACGCAATTCCGGGTGCGTGTTGCGGTTGCCCTGAAACTCGGCGAGCTCGGAGCCGCCCTCGACGTCGTCGAGATACTTGGCCCATGTGTAGTTCATGAGCATGTTGAATCCGGCCGAATAGCGCTTTTCTACCTTGAGGTTTCCGGAATGGTAGGACGAGTTGCCCCAGTCCGCCGAACGCTGGCCGACGGCGTTGAAGATCGGGAACCTACGAAGGGTCTGGGCCTGCCTCGCCGGTCCCTGCCCGCCGACAAGAGGGATTACGTTCCAGTTGACATTGGCCCCGCCAAGGCGGTGCCCCATGTTGGCCATGTAGCTCACCTCGACCAGGAAGTCATCCGGAAGCTGGTGCTGGATGCCGAAGTTCCACTGCTGCACCATCGCGCTGCGGTGCTCCTTGCGGAAGAACTGTGGGGCGACCTTCGGCCTCTGGCCGACCTCCACCGCACCGAAGCCCGGTCCCAGCTCCGCGGCCTCCGTTGTGGGCATTCCGTCGGCGAGGGTGAACGCCCGAGTGAAGCCGCCGTCCGGCGACGTAAAGTTGCCCTGCGTGCTGAATCCCAGCGAGAACGCGTTCGGTACAGCACCGCGGTAGGCCCCGTAGTAGTTGATCCCGTAGCCGCTGCGGATGACCGTCTTCGCGCTCACTTGGTAAGCAACGCCCACGCGCGGGCCCCAAGCGCCGAGGTAGTAGTCGTGGGAATACTTGCCTAGCCCGTCGCGCCCGAAGAACGTCACCACGCCAGGCACTCCCGACACCGGATTGGTTGCGCTGAAGTCAAACCCGTTCAGACGATTGTTCTTGTCCCACAGCGGGGTGTCAACCTCATAGCGCAGGCCGAGGTTGACGGTCAGCTTCGATGTTGCTCTCCAGTCGTCCTGGACGAAGAATCCGAAGTAGTCAGTGCGGCGGTCCAAGATGTCGGCATCGTTGATCGATCCGGAACCGACGTGGCCGAGGAGGAGCTCTGCAAGCCCGACTCCGGTCGCGCGGTTGCCGAAATTGAAAACGCCGCCGGTCTGGTTGTTCTGATCGTCAATGTTCCGCGAGTATCGCCAATTGAAGCCGTATTTTATCTGGTGCAGTCCCACCACGACTGTCTGGTTTTGAACGACTTCAATTGTCCGAATAGGAGTTTGAATTCGCTCCTGATTCCCAGGCACGAGCCGTGTCAGACCATTCACACTGAACCGAGCAAATGACTCTGGATTGACGCCCGCGATATTGAATTCCCCATTCTTGCCAGAATTTCGCGCCGCTGAGCGATTGATGTGCAGCCGATCGCCCCAGTTAAATCGGAATTCGTTAATCACTGTTGGTGAGAAATTGTGAATCCAATTCACCGTCGAATTGTGATGTCGGTTCTTGCGGATTCCAGCGCGCGGATCGGCAAAGTCGTTTGGATAGACTGCCGGAATATTCTGCGGCGCTTCCACGTACATGAAGCGTACAGAAAGACGGTCCTTTTCGCCGATGTTCTGATCCCATTTCCCTGTGATGAAGTTCTGGTCAAGACCATTGGAAGCGTTATTGACGTAGTTATTTGCCGGTGCATTGGTGATAGGACTCTCCACATTCGGCGCGGGGTAGAGCCCGACAATCTGGCGAGCCAGAGGGTCAATGCGGGCTTGCGGAATGGTATTGTTGGGGAACTGGCCACCATTGATGGGGTCCATCAGTGTCAGGCCTACGCGGTTCGAAAAGTCGCCAGTGGTTTCAATCGGGTGCGGGACATCGTCGCTGGAGTAGGTTACCCCGTCGCGTCTTCGCGCCCCCTCGTAGTTGAAGAAGAAGAAGGACTTGTTCTTGATGATCGGCCCTCCGAGCGAGCCGCCGAAGATGTTGTAGCGCAGAGGGGCCAAGTCGCGTGCGAAGAAAGGACGTGCGTCCATTGCATCGTTCCGGAAGAACTCGTACACGGCCCCGTGCATGTCGTTCGTCCCGCTGCGAGTAGTCATCACAATGAAGCCTCCACCCGCGCGCCCGTACTCGGCCGAGTAATTGTTCATCTCAGCCTTGAACTCCTGCAGGGACTCCGCCGGCGGATTGAGTCCGAGCTGCTGCGTGCCGATCGCCATGTTCTGAACGACCGACCCGTCCAGCGTCCACATCTGGTTCTGCGAGCGGCCGCCTGCCATGGAGAACTTCGGGATCTGCTCGCCGCCGTCTTCGGAACGGTACGAAATGTTGCCCATCAGGCGCACGAGCGAGGCGCTGCGGCGGCTCTGCAGGGGCATGTTGAAGACGGTCTCCCGTTCGATGAACTGGCCCACAGAAGAGGTTGTCGACTCCAGTAGGGGCGTCGTCGCCTCAACCGTGACAACCTCGGTTACCTCGCCAATCTCCAGCGAGAAGTTTGCCGTGCGCGTGTACCCGGTCTCGACCGTCACGGTCGTGCGGGACGTTTTGAAGCCCGCGAACTCGACCGAAACCTCGTAGTCGCCAGGGGCTAAGTACGAGAACGTGTAGACCCCATTCTCGTTGCTCTCGGCACTCTGCTCAACGCCAGTTGCGGCATTGCGGGCCGTGACAGCAGTTCCGGGGATGACCGCCCCGGTGTCGTCGCTCACTGTTCCCGTAAGCCGCCCCTGATCTTGGGCCCACGTAGGGCCCGTCACGGCCAGTAGGAGCGTCAAGGCCAGAATCACGCGAACGCTTGCTGGGCCCAGACCGCTAGTAACTTGATACATCTTTCCTCCTCAACGAAATCCCGAGCCTCACCGGATGCACTAGATCCGCCCTCGGGTAGACCCCTTCCTTCGCGAAGCGTCTCGGTGGAACAGAGCCCCGCGAATGCGCTTACCGATCTTGATCGGTATCGCTTACCTCAACCGCCCACCGATCACACTGTAGCACGGAGATTGCCTCGATTGCGCACGCCTTCTGCGGCGCAGGGGCCTTACCCGGAGCGCTCTCCAGCGCGGCTGGGGAGGACTCTGCTGGCCTGGGCTTCGGGTGAGCCTTTCGGATGCGGAGGAGAGAAAGTGGAAGGTACAGCACGTGCGCGGCCCGCAGAATGGACGAGCACACCCCGACATGGGACGAAAGCTGATGCGATGGCTGTACCCGCGCTGCTAGAGACGCTCGGTCCGACTGCGGCAGGCACCCCCTCCGTGCCGACTCAATCCCGGTGTTCCCAGAGAGACGACTCAAGATTCCGCCTCTGCGTCCGCACTCGTGTCGCCGCCTGACCCGGTCCGGACCCTTGATCGGGAATGGCCGAGGGAAACCTGTTCGTCGCCCCGCCGACTGTCCGCCGAATCAGTAGAGCCTCTCGAAAATGACTCGTTCGATCGACCGCGATTCTCGGCCGTCGGAGGACTGGGACCGGTCGTCTGGGCGTCCGTTTTCCAGATGGTTCGGATATAATCTCCGCATGTTCGCGCACAAAAGCCGGAGCCGTTGCCCGTCCGAGGACGAGGCTGCGCCTTGTGAACAGTTCGCTAGGGCGCTGGCTCGGTTGGCACTCTGATCCGAAGCGCAACCGAATGGCGTCCGACTGGAGGTCAATATGGCAGGCCACCCATCCGAGCCCGAAGCCAAGTGGGCGAGAGCAGCGGGCGTTCTGGGCTCTGTTGCGATTATCTGCGTCTCCGCCGTTCCCGCCTTCGCTCAGGTCAGGGCCGGTGCAGATCAGGCCGAAGAGGTGGACTTCGCGTCTGAGGTTTACCCGATCCTCGAACAGCGCTGCCACGCTTGCCACGGCGAGTTGCAGCAGATGGGAGAGTTCCGCCTGGACTCTAAGGCCGCCGCACTAACCGGCGGTGTTTCTGGCAAGGACATTGTTCCCGGCAATGCCGATGCAAGTGCGCTCTATCAACGCATCGCGGGAATCGGAGCCTTGAACCCCATGCCAATGACCGGTGACCGATTGTCCGGGGATGAGGTCGCTCTAATCAAGCGCTGGATCGACCAAGGTGCGGGCTGGCCCGAAGGGGTCGGTGTGGAGGTGCAGACGGTCGGCCGCCACTGGGCTTACTTGCCTGCGGTGCGACCGACTCCGCCCTTCGTTCGTCACAACGATCAGGAGAGCAGCCCGATAGACAGCTTCATTCTGGCCGGTCTGGAGGAGGACGGGCTCTCCCTGAATCCGGAGGCTCCCAAGGAGGCCTTGGCCCGGCGGGTCAGCCTTGACCTCACAGGGCTGCCGCCCAGCGTCGAGGAAGTAGACCAGTTCTTACGGGACCCCCGGCCGGACGCCTACGAGAGGCTCGTCGACCGGACGCTGAAGTCACCGCACTTCGGCGAACACTGGGCTCGTCATTGGCTCGACCTGGCCCGGTATGCCGACACGAACGGCTACGAGAGCGATGAGCCCCGCACGATCTGGGCCTACCGCGACTGGGTGATCGACGCATTCAACCGAAACCTGTCCTTCGATCAATTCACCATCGAGCAGCTGGCAGGTGACCTGTTGCCGGATCCGACCGTCGACCAGCTCGTCGCGACGGGATTTCACCGGAACACGATGGTCACCAATGAGGCCGGTTCAAAGGACGACGAATTCTACGACGCGGCGGTCAAGGATCGGATCGACACCACCGCGACGGTCTGGCTCGGGTCGACCCTCGGTTGTGCCCAGTGCCACGACCACAAGTACGACCCGTTCCGGCAGAGCGAGTACTACCAGCTCTACTCGATCTTCAACAACACCGCTGACAGCGCGATCAAGATCTCTGAGGAGCTTGAGGTTTTCAAGGGTGACAATGCCGAGCTTAGCCGTCGCGCAGCCGACGTCGAGGCGGCCAAGCAGGTCCTAGACACGCCGACCGCAGAGCTTGCGGCCTCCCAGCGCACTTGGGAGGCGCGGACATTGACACGCATTGACCTCTGGCGAGACGCCTGGAGTGTGCTGCGGCCTGGTCCTGCCACCGGGGTCGGCGGGAAGGCTCTCGAGGCCTTGGCGGACGGTTCTGTCCGCGCTGGTGAGCCCGGTGACGGCCCGCACGTCTACGACCTTGCATTCGACTTGGGACCGACCGTCCTCACCGGGCTGCGCCTCGAGGCGCTGCAAGACAGCGGGCTCCCGAGCAATGGCCCGGGCTGGGGTAAGGACGGCTCGTTCTCGCTGGCAGGCATCGAGGTTGAAGCGTGGACGCCGGACCAGCAGGCGCAGCAGGCGGAAGTGGCTGCGGTCCAGCCGAAGTGGGGTGCCTGGCACGTGATCGGGCCCTTCCGCGTACGGTCAAGGGAGGAAGCGTTCCGGACAGCCTTCCCACCAGAAGCGCATGTCGATCTTTCCGCAGTGTACGAGCAGGGGCATTTGGCCTGGTCCGAGCGTAAGGACTGGGTCGACGGCCGCGTGCACTACCTCCAGTACTTGCCGGACAGCGGGGACTCGAATTGCGCCAGCTACGCGTTCCGCACAGTCGATGTGCCAGAGGCTACCACCGTGCAGGTCTCGCTCGGCAGCCTGAAGGGGCTCAGGGTATGGGTCAACGGGGTAGAGCTGCTGTCCACCGATCCGACGCGCGCCATCGCGCCGGATCAGGAGGACGTCCAGTTCGATCTGCGCGCCGGCACCAACGAAGTTCTGCTGAAGCTCACCAACGACACCGGCCGGTACGGCTTTTATTTCCAACCATACTTCGGTCGGGAGAAGCAGGCGCGGCTGCGCGTCTCCAGAGCGACCGCCGACGAGGGTCGATGGAACGCTCTCGATCTGGCTGCTCTGTTGGATGCGAAGGGGGAGACAGGCTGGAGTCCGCTTCCCGAGACTTCGGGCGCAGCCGGCGGGCCGTCCGCCACGATACAACTCGAGCGATCGGTCGAACTGCCGGCGGGTTCGCGGCTGAAGGTCCGAGTGATCCATGGCTCCGGCAAGGATCCCAAGGAAGTCTTGGGCCGCTTTCGGGTATTGGCAACGTCCATGCCCCAAGAGAGTCTCGACGCTCTGCTGCAGACTCCCGCCACCGTGCAGGAGGTGCTTCGCACGCCATTAGGACAGCGCTCGGACTCGGACAGTGGCCGACTGGCGGCGTTCTACCGGTCGATCGCACCCGAACTTGAGGATCAGCGCAATCGGCACGCTGCCCTGAAGGCGAGCTTGGAGGAGTTCCGCACCGAGCACACCACCAAGACCCTCGTCATGCGGGAGCTCTCCGAGCCGCGCACGGCCAACATCCAGCGGCGTGGGAGCTTCTTGGACCTTGGCGAGCGGGTCGATCCCGGTGTTCCGGTCGTGCTGAGTGCCGGCCAGCGCCCCAGCGTGCCCGACAGGCTCGCCTTGGCGAGGTGGCTTACGAGCGGAGACAACCCACTCACCGCGCGGGTGCGGGTGAACCAGATATGGGGCAGGATATTCCGTCAGGGTCTCGTGACCACGCCGGAGGATTTTGGGTCGCAGGGCGACCGGCCCTCGAACCCCGAGCTCTTGGACTGGCTCGCGACTGAGTTCGTGCGCCTCGGCTGGGATACCCAGGCCCTGCTCAGGACGATCCTGACATCGGCTGCCTACCGGCAGGACTCATCGACAACTCCAGAGAAGCTTGAGAAGGATCCGCGGAACATCCTGCTGTCTCGGGGTGCCCGTTACCGTGTGGGCGCTGAGGCGGTGCGTGACATCGCCCTTGCCGCCAGCGGCCAGCTGAGCCGGAAGATCGGGGGGCCGAGCGTCTTCCCGCCCCAACCGCCCGAAGTGTTCGGCGAGCACTTTATCGAGGGCGGATTTAAGCAATGGCCCACCAGCGAAGGTGAGGACCGCTACCGTCGAGGGCTCTACACCTTCTACAAGCGGACCATCGTATACCCCACTTTCATGAACTTCGACGGCCCCGACCGGACGGTCTGCACTGTCAATCGGTCCTTGTCCAACACACCGCTGCAAGCACTCAACACGCTCAATGACCCTTCGTTCGTTGAGGCCGCCGGTGCGTTGGCGGCGAGGATGCTCGCGGAGGAGGGAGGGAACAGCGCAGATCGCATTGCTCGCGGCTTCCGGTCGGTTCTCGCGCGAGAGCCCGAGCCGGGCGAGCTGTCCCGTCTCGATTCGTTCTTGAACCGGATGGCGGCAAAGTACTCGGAAGCTCCGACGGAGGCCGCGAATCTGGTAGCGCGGGCCGTGCCGGACACCCGGCCTGGCCAGCGAAGTGCACGGTTCGCCCCTTGGGTGATGGTCGCCAACGTGCTCCTCAACCTGGACGAGACATTTACTAGGGAGTAGCCAAGATGAAAGAAGCGGCACCCGCAGGCATAGCGACAACCCGTCGCCACTTTTTCTCGACGGCAGGTGTGAGCATCGGCTCACTGGGCCTCGCCTCAATCTTGGGCCGGGAGTCTCCGGCGACTGCGGCGACGACGGGCACCGGCAAGGACGGTCTGGGTCTCCACCATTCTCGGAGAGCCAAGGCCGTGATCTTTCTGTCACAGGCAGGCGCGCCCTCCCAGCTGGACCTGTTCGACTACAAGCCCAAGCTGGCGCAGTTCCACGGCACGCCCGTTCCGGAAGAGCTCATCGAGGGCGAGCGTTTCGCGTTCTTGTCCGGCAGGCCGAGCTTGCTGGGCCCGCAGTTCGCGTTCAACCGGCACGGTGCGACGGGTACGAATGTCTCGGAGCTGCTCCCGCACACCAGCAAGATCGTTGACGAGACGGCGTTCATCTATTCCCTTACGACAGACCAGTTCAACCACACCCCTGCCCAGCTAAAGATGTTCACCGGCCACGAGAGGCCCGGCCGGCCCTCGATGGGGGCTTGGCTGACCTACGGGATCGGAAGCGAGAACGAGAACCTGCCCGGCTTCGTGGCGCTCGCCTCGGGCCGCGGGGCCCGTTGCGGCTCGGCGTGCATGGGGCCTGGGTTCCTACCGACCGTCTATCAGGGAGTCCAATTCCGGTCGGGCGGAGAGCCCGTGCTGTTCCTGTCCAATCCGCCCGGTGTAGATCCCGGGGTGCGGAGGGACTCATTGGATGCAATCCGCGACCTCAACGCGATGCGACACGACACCGTCGGGGACGCGGAGATCGAGACTCGCATCGCATCTTACGAGCTGGCCTTCCGGATGCAGACTTCAGTGCCAGAGCTGATGGACATTTCGAACGAGCCCGCGCACATCCAAGAGATGTACGGCGCTGCACCTGGGGAGCGGTCCTTTGCGAACAACTGCCTACTGGCGCGGCGGCTTGTCGAGAGCGGTGTGCGCTACGTTCAGCTGACGCACGGAGAGTGGGACCACCACGGCGGTCCAAGGGTGAACCTGCCGCTCCACCTCCCGGAGCGCTGCAGGGAGGTGGACCGGGCGACGGCGGCCCTGGTCACCGACCTTAAGCAGCGCGGAATGCTCGACGAGACCTTGGTCATCTGGGGCGGCGAGTTCGGGCGCACCCCGATGCTGCAGGGTGAGCCAGACGACCCGAATGTCGGACGCGACCACCATCGCACGTTCACGATGTGGCTGGCCGGGGGGGGCATCAAGGCAGGAGCACGGCTCGGGGCGACCGACGAACTGGGCTACCGGGCGGCACAGGACCCGGTGACCGTGCACGACTTGCAGGCGACGATCATGCACTTGCTGGGGGTGGACCACACCAAGCTGACGTTCAAGTTCCAAGGGCGCGACTACCGGTTGACGGATGTGCACGGAGAGCTGCTCGCGCCGCTGGTGGGCTGAGCGCACTCTCTCGTGCGCCGGGCCGCCGAACGCGGTACGGCCGTGCGCTGGCCGACACGCCCTTTCCCATAGCGCCCCCGATGTGAGAGAGTTCGCTCGTTCAGAGGCGCGAGCGGTTCGACCGTATACCTGTCGGCACGGTCTTGAGGCATCGGTGGACCGACGCGACGAAGGCCTGTAGCAATGCCCATCGGGGCGCGCGACAGGCTCGGCCAGTGTGCGAAACTAGCGCCAATGCACTCTCGCAAGCTTTGCCTCCGCCTGACCGCCGTGATTGCGGCCGCGGCACTGACGGTGATGCCCGTTCCAGGTGCCGATGAGGACGGCAAGAAGCACTTGCTGTTCTTGGGAGGATCCGACTTTTTCGCGCACGATTCGGTGTCCCACGGGATGTTCACGATGGCAAAGATCGGCGAGCGGAGCGGCCTCTTCGACGTGCGCTTCCGAACCGATCTGGAACTCGTCTCCAAGCAGAGGCTTCGGGGGAACCGCAAGAATCTCGACTATTTCGACGCCGTGATGTTCTACACCCAGGGGGACTTGCCGATCAGCGAGGAGCAGAAGGCCGACCTGATGCGTTTTGTCAAGGAGGATGGCAAGGGGGTATTGGTGGTCCACAGCGGAACGGACTCGTTCCGAGAGACTTGGCCAGAATACATCCAAATGGTCGGCGGCGCCTTCACCAACCACCCGTGGCACCAAGAGGTGCGGGTGCTCGTAGATGACCGCCAGCACCCGGTCACTCGGCACTTCAAGGGTCCCTTTGCGATAACCGACGAAATCTATCAGGTGGATCGCTATGACCGGTCAAAGCTCCGAGTGCTGATGAGCCTCGACACCGCCAGCGTCGACATGGCCAAGGACGGCGTCAAGCGGACCGATGGGGACTTTGCCCTCGCTTGGGTGCGCGAGTTTGGCAAGGGGCGAGTGTTCACATGTCTGTTGGGGCACCGCAGCGAGGTCTGGGATGTTCCGGACATCCAGAAGATGTGGCTTGAGGCATTCCGCTGGGTCGTCGGAATCACGGACGGCGAAACCGCTTCGCTGCCGCTCCGGACAGACGACGACTGAGGGTCGGCTCAGGAGTTGCGACAAACCGATAGCCCACGCCCCTCACGGTGAGCACGTGCGTGGGCTTGGAGGGATCCGGCTCGATAGAGCGCCGCAACCTCACGATGAAGTTGTCGATCGCCCGTGTGTGCGTGTCCTCGCGCATTCCCCACACGTCCTGCAGCAGGCGCTCCCGGGAAACGCTGCGGCCCTCGTTCGCGATCAGGTAGTGCAGCAGGCGAGCTTCGGTCAGCGTGAGCGACCGGACCGTCTCGCCCACTTGGAGCTCGCGCTTCTCGAAGTCAACTCGGCGGCCGTTGAACTCGTAGACGCCCGGGACGCCGCGCATTTGTTCCGACGCGCTCCAACGGTGCCGCCGCAGCAGGCCTCGAATCCTCGCCAGCAGCACTGCTAGGTCGAAGGGCTTCGACAGGTAGTCATCTGCCCCGGCCGAGAGGCCCTCGACCACGTCGCGGGGACTCCTGCGGGCCGTCAGGATCATTGCTGGAACGAAACACCCTTGGGCTCGGAGGTCGCGTACGAACTCGAAGCCATCGATGCCCGGGAGCATCACGTCCACCAACAGGGCGTCAAATCGTGTCCCCGACCGGATCGCCGCGAGGCCGTCCTCGCCTGTGGCCACCAGCCGCGTGTCGAAGCCCTCGGCCTCGAGGTTGAACTGCAGCCCGCGGGCGAGACTCTGCTCGTCCTCGACGATGAGGATGCGCTTCATGCTGGTGCGGCCAGCGGCAGTTCGAGGGTGAAGGTGCTTCCGTGGCCCCGCCCAGGACTGTTGCCGAAGACCCGTCCGCCGTGCTTCTTGGCCACAGAGCGAACGATGTACAGGCCTAGGCCAGTTCCCTTGGCGCGAAAGGCTCCCGGCACGCGGTAGAACCTGCGGAAGACCCGCTTGAGTTCGTCTTTGTCAATTCCGATCCCGTTATCGCGGACGTGGACGGCCACCAGGGATGGTGTCGGCCTTGCAAGGTCGACTCGGACTCGCGCTCCTTGGCTGGAGTACTTGATCGCGTTGTCGATCAAGTTGGAGACCGCGGCGCTCAGCTCTTCCCGGTTTCCAAGCACGAGCGTTGGCTTGTCCTGGGGCACTTTGCTGCGGAAGCGGACCGAGCTGTCTGGCAGGTTGTAGCTGAGCCGCAGGTTGCGAATGGAGTCCTTGACCACCGCAGTGAGGTCGACGCGGGTGCGCTGGGACTTGCGGGCCGTCCGCATCGCACCGGCCAGCAGGACTTGGTCGATCGTGCCCTGCAGGCGGTTCATGTCATTGAGCATGGTCTGGTAGAACTCCTGCTGCTGGGTCTCGTCCAGCCGTCTGGACTGCAGGGTCTGGAGAAACAGCTTGAGCGAAGCGACCGGAGTCTTGAGTTCGTGCGTGACGGCATTGATGAATGCGTCGTGCTTGGCGTTTCGGCGAATTTCGCGCACCAGGAAAACGGTGTTCAAGACCAAGCCCGCGACCAGCATCAGGCCGGCTATGCCTCCGAGGACAGCGAGGAGGCCGCTGGGCCAGTTCGCA
>JAJDWM010000025.1 GCA_022825595.1 Bryobacterales bacterium
GGGGACTACCCGACCGGCACCAAGATCACTCCACAACAAATGGCAGCACTCAACCTCACCAGAAACCAGCACCTGCCCAGTTGGAACTACACCATCTCTCCGAAACTAAACTAAGCAGTTATTTTTTCGCCTACCCTAAGCCTGCCGACGTACCCGAACACGAGACCGCCGTCAGAGCGGTTCCGCCGCACCGGGTCGAAGTGGGCCGTGTCGACTCCCCGCTCCATCAGGAACGTCGGCCGGCCCGTCCCTTGGCGGACCAGATCGAGGAGTGCGGGGTTCGGGGCCAGCGCGACGGCGCCCCTGCGGTAGAACCACAAGGACGCGCCCAGCAGAACGCTCTCGAAGCCCGCTGCCAGCTTGGTCCGGGCACCAACGGGCAGCAGCGCCGCCGCTTGACGCAATCGCCAAGCCCCATACTCGTGGACATTGGTGTGCCACGAGGCGACCATCGGCAGTCCGGACTCGCAAGCGAGCAGCCATCCGAGCACGCCGAAGTCGCCCATCGATGTTACGTGCACAATGTCCGGCCGGAAGGCCCGGAAGGCGGAGCGTACGAAGCTCCAGTGCCTGAGGATTGCGGGGTCCATCCGCAAGTCGCGCTCAATCGGCACGGACACCTGGCTGCGGGGAATCTCGAGGTGCCTCACAGTGCCGAATCGCCACTGCTTTAGGCCCCGGCCAGGACACACGCACAGAAACGGAAGGTGCTTGGCCCGCGCGTAGGCGGCGAAGTGGCGCCCCGTGCGCGCCACACCGTTCACCTCGTGGAACGTGTCCGGCAGGTATGCCACCCGAGGGGCGCTCACACCTGTTCCCCCGTCTGCGGCACAGCCCACTCCAAGGCCCTCGGCATGCGCAGGCTGCCCAGTCGCCCCAGGACGGCCTCAAGCGCCTGCAGGATTGGCTGGGTTTCCTCGTCGGCCATCTCGGCAACGGTCCGGATCACCCCGTCGTCGCATTCGCGGAACACCCGCTGCGTCCACGAGGTCCAACCGTGGACGTGGTCGGGAGCGTCAGCGACAATGTCCGCCACGCTCTCGGCAATGCGCAGCCACAGTGGCCGACGGTACTGAGGCATCAGCACAACGTGGCTCTTCCCTGACCGAACCTCTGCCGCGAATTCCCCGAAGCCGCGGGCGTTGGTGAGATTGAGGGTGGCGGTTGGCTCGCGACCGTGGCGGTCGCCGCCAGAAACCAGGGGGATCCCGTTGCGCCGCGACAGCAGCACGGTGAGGCGGTTCTCGCTCCGACTGCGCAGCCCGTTGATCTCAAGGGCGTGGATCCAAGGCCGCAGCAGTAGCAGGAATTCCTCCAAGTGCGCTTCGTGCGAGCCCTCGCCGATCAGCGGCTGGTCCCAGAACGGATGGTTCAGGACGAGCAGCAAGCTGGGCTGGCACGCCAGCTCGCCCACCAGCAGGGGCAGCAGGGGCAGCAGGCGCGGGCTGGGCGAGTCCGTGAAGGCGGCGAGGCGCTCCATGGTCGCCGGAGCCTGAGAAGGCCGAGGGTTGTGGACTCCCAAGTGGAAGTAGGTGTCCCGGAACAGGACCGTCCACTCGACCGACACCGGAACGGTCGGGTTGCTGGCCAAGACCTGAAGCTGGAGGGGAGCGTCGATGGAGTCGTGGTCGGTGATCTAGACGAACGGGTCGAGCCCGAGAAGCTCCTCGATCTGGCCTTGCTCCAGGCTCAGCGCGCTCTGGGCACCGAGCGGCGGGGTCCACCACATCTTCGCCAAGTCGTCTTCGAGGTCGCGCGAGCCGTACTGCTCGTGAAGTCGCGTCACCAGCCGCGCGGGAAGCTCTCCGCATGACAGCAGGAACTTGCACAGCGGAAGCATGCCCTCCGTGGAGTGCAATGTGTGGCCGTGCAGGGAAACAGCCGTGCGGAACTGCTCGGCAACGCCAGGCAAGCGGTGCAAGTAGCCCAGACTGCGCTGCGTCAGCGAGCGGAGCGGAAGCCGCGGCTCCGCAAACTCCAGCATGCAGGGGCCAAGTTGCGGCGCGGTTACGGGACCGAGAAGTGTCTGTTACATTGCGTTCAGGCGTGAAAGCGAGGCTGGGGCACGGATGACACCTGAGAACGCGGGCGAGGGAACGGTCCCCGACATGGCGAAGATGAGTGCCGCCCACGGGGTCTCGCTGCTGGCCCTCGCCGTTGGGATGTGGGTCGCGACCGGCCCGTCCAGCATGGCCACGCTCGTCCCGGCAGTGTTCGGGGCCGTGCTGATCGGGCTTGGCCTCGTGGCTTGGGCCCGCCCCGACAGCCGCAAGCACGCCATGCACGCTGCCGCCGCAGCGGCCCTGCTCGGGCTGCTGGGAACGTTCCGGGCCGCGATCGACGCGGTCGCCGGAGGACCCCCCGAAGATTCGTGGGCGGGATTCAGCGCGCCGATTCTGGCCACTTTCCTGTGGCTGTGCGTGCGGTCCTTCCGCCAAGCGCGCAAGGCGCGCGGGTAGCTCCCGTTCCCGGAGCCCGGCTCCTCAGATGTCGAGGTTCGAGACGTTGAGGGCGTTGTCGCCGATGAACTTCCGGCGCTGCTCGACGTTCTCGCCCATCAGGGTGGTGAAGATCTTGTCCGTCTCGACCGCATCGTCGATGCGCACGCGCAGCAAGCTGCGCTTCTTGGCGGTCATGGTCGTGTGCCAGAGCTGGTCGGCGTTCATCTCGCCGAGCCCCTTGTAGCGCTGCACCGAAGCGTCCTTCATCGCCAGCTGCTTCAGGTGCGCCAATACGTCCAGAGGGTCGTCCAGGACGCTGGTCGAGCGGCGCGCCGCCACGACGAACGGCGGCCTGTTGAGGTCTTCAAGCTCCCGCGCAAGGGTCCGAAGCCGGCGGTATTCGGGCTGGGCCGCCAGCTCCAGGTCGATCATCCCCTCGGCCTCCGAACCGTCGCGGAAGCACAGCGAGAAGGCCGAATGCTCCTCATCCTCCTCCAGCCACGCCTCCGGACCGGTCGACCGCAGCAGGCCTGCGGCCGCCTCCATGGACGCTTGGTCCCGGAACTGCTCCTTCGTGTCGAGGCCTGCGCGGGTGTTGCCCAACAGGCCGACGGCAGCCTCACTGCGCAGCTTGCGCAGAAGCCTGCTGCGCATGCGCCCGTACCCCTCCAGCTGCGCCAGGTACTGCCGCAGGCGCCCCTTCTCTAGCAGGCTGCCAGGGGATCCGTTGCTGCCCACCTGCACGGTCACACCGTCGCAGGCGATCTCCAGTATGCGGTCGGCCAGCTCGGCGTCGCTCTTGATGTAGGTCTCCTTCCTGCCGCGCTTGATGCGGTACAGGGGGGGCTGCGCGATGAACACGCGGCCACTGGAGATCAGGGTCGGCATCTGCCGGTAGAAGAACGTCAGCAGCAGCGTGCGGATGTGGGAGCCGTCCACGTCGGCGTCCGTCATCAGGATGACCTTGTGGTAGCGCAGCTTCGACTCGTTGAAGTCATCCCCGATGCCCGTGCCGAGGGCTGTGATCATCGCGCGGATCTCCTCGTGGGAGAGCATCTTGTCGGCGCGCGCCTTCTCGACGTTGAGGATCTTGCCCTTCAGCGGCAGGATCGCCTGGTTGCGGCGGTCGCGCCCCTGCTTGGCTGTGCCGCCGGCCGACTCGCCCTCGACGATGAACAGCTCGGCGCGCTCCGGGTTGCGCTCTTGGCAGTCGGCCAGCTTGCCCGGCAGGCCTGCCGAATCCAGGGCCCCCTTGCGGCGGGTCAGGTCGCGAGCCTTGCGGGCCGCCTCCCTGGCCCGGGAAGCGTCGATCGCCTTGGCGACGATGCTCCGGGCGACTCTCGGGTTGCGCTCGAAGAACTCACCGAGATGGTCGTTCACGGCGGACATGATCTGGCCCTGGATGTCGCTGTTGAGCTTGCCCTTCGTCTGGCCCTCGAACTGCGGCTGCGGCAGCTTGACGCTGATCACGGCGGTCAGGCCCTCGCGCACGTCGTTGCCGGAGAGTCCGCCCTTGAGGCCCTTGAGCAGGTTCGCGGCCTTAGCGTAGGTATTGATGGTGCGTGTGAGGGCCGAGCGGAAGCCGGACAGGTGCGTGCCGCCCTCGGTCGTGTTGATCGTGTTGGCGAAGGAGAACATGTTCTCCTGATAGCTGTCGTTGTACTGCAGGGCGACGTCGGCGGCCACTACGCCGCCGGAGAACTTCCGCTCATCGTGGAAGGAGATCGGTTCGGGGTGCAAGGCCTGCTTGCCGCGGTTGAGGTACTGCACGAACTCCGCAATGCCGCCCTGGAAGTGGAACTCCTGGGGCTCGCGGTCCGTGCGCTCGTCGGCGAGCACGATGCGCAGCCCGGCGTTCAGGAATGCCATCTCGCGCAGCCGGCGCGCGAGGATTTCGTGGCTGAATTCCGTGGTGGTGAATATCCCCGTGTCCGGCCGGAACGTGATGCGCGTCCCCTTCCTGCGGGAGCGCCCGCACTGCTGCAGCGAGGTCAGCGGCTTGCCGCGCTCGTACTCCTGCTCCCAAGCGTGGCCGTCGCGCCAGATTTCCATCTTGAGGTACTCCGACAGCGCGTTGACGCAGCTCACGCCCACCCCGTGCAGGCCTCCCGAGACCTTGTAGCTGTTGGCGTCGAACTTGCCCCCGGCGTGGAGCTTGGTCATCACGACCTCGGCCGCGGAGACGCCCTCGGTGCGGTGCTGGCCAACCGGAATGCCGCGACCGTTGTCGTGGATGGTGACGGAGTTGTCGATATGGATGGTGACGCGGACATAGTCGCAGAACCCGGCCAGCGCCTCGTCGACGGCATTGTCCACCACCTCGTAAACCAGATGGTGAAGGCCGATCTCGCCCGTGGAGCCGATATACATCGCCGGACGCTTGCGTACACCCTCCAGGCCCTCCAGGACCCGGATGTTGTCGGCGGTGTACTCGCTGGTGCTGGTTCTTGCTGTCGTCGCCATGTCTAAGGCCTTGGGGCACCTCCTCCGGCCCGCCTAAAGGCGGATCGGCATGATCAGGTAGCGGTAGTCGGTGTCTTGGGAGAGCCCCATCTCCTGCAGCTGTACGGATCCGCGCGGGGGCTGGTGCAGGCTCATGATGACCTTCGGGCTGCGGGCCTGCTCTAGGAACTCGAGGACATACTTCGCGTTGAGCCCAACCGCCGCGGGCTCGCCGCCGTACTCCACTTCGACGCTTTCCTTGCTGGTGTCAGCGAGCTGCCCGTTCCCGATGTGGGGAGTCATGGTGAGCCGGCCATCGTCAAGGTCGAACCGAACGGCCGGCGTGCGCCTCTCCGCGAACAGGGAGACCCGCCGCAGGACCCTGTAGAACTCAAGCCGATTGATCTCGAAGTTCGCCTCGAACACTGTGGGCAGCACCTTCTCGTGGTCGGGGAACTTCCCCTCCACCTGCTGGCACGCCAGTCGCCGCGGGCCGCACTCGAAGAAGACGCGGCCGTTCCCGAGCGCAGCGACCGTCACGGGCGGGGTGGGCCCTTCCGCAGCCAAGGCTGCGCTGAGAATGCCCGTCAGGGAAGCCAAGGCCTGGCGGCCAATCACGCTGACGTGGCGGTCGGGCGGACCCTCGACCGCCGCTTCGCGGAAGTACCGGGAGAGGCGGTGGCCGTCCGTCGAGACCATGCCGACCGTCTCCGGGGTCATGACCAGCTGCCCGCCCGGAACCGTGTAGCGCGTGCCTTCGGACGCCACGCACATGAATGTCCGCCTGATGGCCTCGAGCAGCGGCTCGACCGGCACGCTCCAGCGGACGCCAGGGTCTTGGGGCTGGCTGGGTTCGGGCTCAAGATCCGCTCCGAACAAGCCCGCCGGGAGCTTGAGAGCTTCAGCTTCGAGCGTCGGGGTCTGCGCGGCCGGCGTCGCATCCACGACCTCCATCCGCATGTGGGTGTCGCCGCTGTCGTAGCTCAACCGCAGCCTCTTGTCGGCCGGAAGCAGTTCCAGGTACGACAGGGGCCTGCGAACGCGCACGACGGCCGTTCCGCCCGAAAGGACGTCCGCCTCGCAGGCGGAGTTCAGCCACAGGGACGAGCCGCTTGCAGTGAAGGAGAGGGTGTCTTCCCCGGCTTCGTATTGCACCAGATCGTAGCCCTGATCGTCGAAGACCGTGCTGGCGAGCTTCAGCTCGGCGACCAAGGCCTGCACGCCAATGGACAGCTCCATTCTTCGACCAGCCCCCTCTTGGCCAGCGACGGCCGTCCCGGCGCCGTCGGGGGGACTCCGCCCGTCGGAATCCGCTGCCAAAGACGGGACGGGCCCAAGCCTACTGGCATCCGCGTGACCGCCGAGCGCAGGCCCGAAGGCCGACCAAGGGCATCCTTCGCCTAGATATATTGTATCACGCTCGGGGCGGCGGATCGCCGGGAAGCGGCATCACCACGTAGCGCACGGTCTGGCTGCCGTTGTCCCAGGCGGCCTTGAACTCGACTGGCCTCGTGGCCTCGTTCACGTTGACAGTGATGCGCTGGGCGCTGCAAACATCCAGGAAATCAAGTATGTATTTCGCGCTGAAGCCCGCTTCGAATTTCGCCGGATCCTTGCCCACCCTGACGGCATCCTGCCCCTCGCCGATGGCCAGGTCGCGAGCTCTCAGCCTGAGCTCATCGTCCTCCAGAACGAAAGAGACGTGGGCCGATTCCCTTGGGGCGAACTTCGCGACCCTGCTCAGGGACTCGCGCAGCTCCAGGCGGTCGACATCCTTGGAGAGCGAGACGGTCCTCGGAAGCACGCGCTCGTAGTCGGGGAACCTTCCGATGGTCAGACGGGTCGCCAGCGTCCGCAGACCGGCCCTGAAGAAAGCGCGGTTGCCGTGCACGGCAACGTCGACCGTGGACGCGCCAGGATCGCTGCCGGCCAAGGGGCGGATGACCTTCTGAATGTTCACAAGGGCCTTGCGCGGGACTAGGCAGCTCACTTCGCTGCGGATGGAGAACCCCTCAAGCCTGGTCTCGCACACCGAGAGCCGGCTGCCATCCGTCGACACCAGCAGCATGCGGTCCGGGCCAACCTCCAGCCGGCCCGACGAGTAGACGTGCGAGGAGCCGCGCGCGGAATCCCTGCTGACGCTGATCAAGGTCTGCCGTATCGCCTGCTGAAGGGCTTCCGCCGGAATGCTCGCGGCGACCTCTTCCGGCATGGGCTCCACTGTCGGGTAATTCCAGGCGCCCGAGCCCGTGAACTTCGTCGAGGCCTCGCCGCATGTGAGGGTGGCGACGTCTTTCGCCGAGACGGAGATCGTTGCTTCCCTTGCCGGATCGAGCAGGCGGGCATACTGGGCCAGGGACTTGAGGGGAAGCGCAGCAGTTCCCTCTGCATCGACCTCTGCAGGGCATGACGTGCTCACGGACACGTCCATGTCGCTGGCGACCAGTTCCAGCCTCTCGCCCACGGCCGTCATCAGGACGTTGGACAGAACCGGAATGGTGGTCTTGGGGTCGATCACCCCTTCCGACGCGGCCAGCTCCCGTGCCAGGTCGTGTGTCTTGACGCGAACTTGCATGCCAACCCTCTCTTTCGGCGCCGCCGGCCGGTCCGCGCGCTGGGGAGGCGGTCCGGAGCAGGCTGCCTCACCATTATTGGCAGAACGTTCTCGGCTGTGGCTCCCGGCCGGGCATGCCGGCGCAGTCTGCCTGCAGTCAGACAGGGCCCCGGCGATGCCCTTTGTCGGTTGCTGCGGCCCTGCCAGCCGTCAGCGCGGGGGCCTTACGAATCCACCGACAGCGGCTTGATCTTCAAATGGATTTCATAGTAGTAGGGCCTGTGGAATTGTGAAATCTTGCCGAAAGTGCCCGTTCTCATGCGGGCAACAGGCATCCAGCCGCGGTGGATGGTCTTGCACACGCTGCACAGGCGCAGCGCCCGCGGGATGTTTGCACCGTCCGTGCACAGCCCTTCCAGCGGTCGACTGTGGACGGCGGAGGCCGCGGCCGGCTGTGCTAGCTTGTGCTCATGGCGCTGCCGCGGGTGGGAGAGCCTGCGCCCGACTTCAGCGGGCCCACCGAGGAGGGGACGCTGCGGCTGACCGACCTTCGCGGGCAATGGGTGGTTCTGTACTTCTACCCGCGCAACCACACGCCGGGCTGCACGGCGGAGGCCTGTGCGTTCCGCGATGCGCACGCCGAATTCTCTGCGGAGAACTGTGCGGTCGTTGGCGTCAGCACTGACACGTTGCGGTCGCATATGCGCTTTCGCTCCCGGCACTCCCTGCCGTTCCGTTTGGTCAGCGACCGCGACCATGCGATCGCCAGGACCTACGGAGTCTGGGGGGAGAAGCTCCTCTTCGGCCGTAAGTTCTGGGGGACCGTGCGCTCCACGTTCGTGATTGACGAGGGCGGACGGATCCGCGCGGCGTTCGACCGGGTTCGCGTGGCCGGACACGCGGAACAGGTCCTCGCGGCCTTGCGGGAGGCCCGGCCGTTATAATGTGACTCGCGTGGACGCGGCGTTGGAGCGCAAGCAGGAGACGCTCTTCGGCTTGCTCAGGGACATGGGCGACGTGCTTGTCGCGTACTCCGGCGGCACGGACTCGGCCTATCTTGCCTGGGCGGCCGCTCGCGTGCTGGGCCAGCGGGCACTGGCCGTCACTGCGGAGTCGGCGTCGCTTCCGCGTTCGCACCTGCGCGACGCGGTAGACTTCGCCGACAGGTTCGGAATCGCCCACCGGCTCGTCCGCACCCGCGAGTTCGACAACCCGGAGTACTCCCGGAACGACTCCGACCGCTGCTACCACTGCAAGGACGAGCTCTTCAACCGCATGGGCGAACTGGGTGAGGAGTTGGGCGTTTCCGCCATCGCCTATGGCGTCAACACCGACGATACCGCCGACTTCCGCCCCGGCCACCGCGCGGCCGCCAAGCACGAGGTGCGCGCGCCCCTGCTCGAGGCCGGCCTCGCCAAGGCCGAGATCCGCGAGCTCTCGCGCGACGCAGGCCTGCCGACGTGGGACCGCCCGGCCGCGGCCTGCCTCAGCTCCCGAATCCCCTATGGCATGCAGGTGACCGCGCAGGCCCTCAAGCAGGTCGAGCAGGCTGAGGAAGAGGTGGCGCGCCTCGGCTTCCGCGTTTTCCGCGTCCGCCACCACGGCTCCCTTGCGCGTCTCGAGGTCGGTCGCGGGGAGCTGTCCCGGGCATTGGACATGGAGATGGCCGACCGGCTGCACGCAGCGCTGCGCTCCGCCGGCTACCAGTACGTGGCCCTGGACCTGGCGGGGTACCGCCAAGGCTCGCTGAACGAGGTGCTGGGCCAGCGGCCAGAGGGCACCTTCCCCATTCTGGGCTGATCCTCGCCGCCGCTTGCGGCTTGAGCACGCCGGCACACTGGCCATTGAGGGCTTCGGGGCTAGGCTGGATACACTAATTCTGCGGGAATTGATTTACGCCAATTATTGGCGCGACTGAATCCCTGATCAGCGTTCGCTACAATCTATTAAAGATTGATTCTTACATTTAATTGAGATATGTTTGGATGCTGTTTTGGCCTTGCACTGGCGTTCGGATGTGGTAGAATCCTTCCCACGGAGAGGTCAGCTGCTGCGAATCGCTAGGGACTTCGACAGCCATTCGCGCACAACCGCAGAGGAGGCCCTCCTTCAACGCCCATGGATTGCTGGAACCAGATTCAGTCCCACATCCGTACCAACGGGGGACTGACCCCGCAACAGTTCACGCACTGGGTCGAGCCCGTGGGCTACAGCCACGTCGCGCCGGACCGCACCTTGCACGTGGAGGCCCCGAACGAGGTCGTGAAGGGCTGGCTGGAGAGCGAGTGCAGGCCGCTCATCGACGCCGCCATCCGGCGCCTGGGGCTCGACGTCTCCGCTTACGAGGTGGCCCTGCAGCCGCCCCCGGACGAGCGCAAGCAGCCAAGGCTGGACTTTGGGGACGGGCCGCGCCAGTTCAACTCGAAGTACACCTTCGGGCGCTTCGTGGTTGGCGACTGCAACCAGTTCGCGCACGCCGCCTCGCAGGCGGTCGCCAACAATCCGGCCGAGGCCTACAATCCGCTCTACATCTACGCGGGCGTGGGAATGGGCAAGACGCACCTGCTGCACGCGATCGGCCACGCGGCCAAGACGGCCAACGCAGACTTCACGATCGTCTACACATCCGCAGAAGAGTTCATGAACGACATGATCAGCTCTATTCGGATGAACAACATGAAAAATTTCCACTACAGGTACCGGATGGCGGACATGTTGCTGGTCGACGACATCCAGATCTTGGGTTCGAAGGAGCGGACGCAGGAAGAGTTCTTCCACACGTTCAACGTGCTGCACAACCGCGGCAAGCAGATCGTTCTCTCGAGCGACGCGGACCCGAACCGCATTCCCGGCCTCGTGGGCCGGCTCCGGTCGCGCTTCTCGTGGGGCCTTCTGGCGGACATTCAGGCTCCGGACCTTGAGACGCGGATCGCGATCTTGGACAGCAAGTCGCAGGAGCAGGGCATGCCGCTGCCGCCTGACGTGACCGCATACATAGCGAGCCGCCTGACGTCCAACATCCGCGAACTGGAGGGACTGCTGAACAGGCTCATCGCGCGGTCCAGGTTTACCAACTGCCGCATTACCAAGGGGATGGTCGAGAGCATTCTGGGGAATCCCCTGCCGCCCGCGGACGGCATGCCGACCATCGAGGCCATCAAGGATAGGGTGGCCGCGCACTACGGGATTAGCCCCGCCGACTTGGTGAAGAGAGGCAACTCCCGGCAGATCTCCCACCCGAGGCAGGTCGCAATGTACTTGGCCAAAAGGCTCACGAAGTCTCCGCTGAAGACGATCGGTAAAGCATTTGGAAAGCATCACACAACGGTGTTGCACTCGGTCAAGAAGATCCAGAATGAAGTGCAAGCAAACGATACGACAAGATCGACGATTGAAGTCTTGATGTCAGGCCTGAGCGGGTAGAATTCTGGTCGGTATTCGGTGCTTCATCTAACGGTAATCTATTCTCCGATTGTCTAATCGAATCGAATTGCTCGATCTGGCGTCAAGGCACTGAACAGCACGCTCGGCAGTCCCGTCAGCGGCCGTCGGGTTCGCCAAGCCCTCCGCCTTCCCGCCAATTGCGCTGGCCGTTCGTCCAAGGCAGCGGCTGAGCTCGGAGCTGATAATCGGCGGTCTCTGCGGTAGCCGTCGCCTCCAAGAGCGGGGCTGGCTTGCGACGTCTCGACGAGGACTCCCGCCGGGGCCTCCAATCGTCAGTCTCGGGGATTCGACCCGAGGTTCCTGGGCCTTGATTCGGTGCGCTGGCAGGTTCGTGCGGGAGCGGCTGGCGACCCCTCGAGGCCGGTCGGCGGCGGCTCGGGGCGGTCCACGTCCAAGTACGCGCCTCTCGCCGTTTGGGTACTTCAGGGCAGGGCCAAGGTCCTCGGTGGACCTCCCGCTTTCCGCTGTCAGAAGCCCTGACGATCGCGGTTCGGCCGGGGTCGGGAATCAGGTGCGTTTCCGCGCTGTGCGGGGAATGTGCGCTGCTGTTTGGGAGGGCGCGATTGCTTGCCGCATCCCTAGCGCTGCGCGCGCTCAACTTCGCCGAATCTCGGCACTCTAATGGGGACGCCTGAGGCCCACCTCACGGTGCGGCATCCGACGTGGGTGTGGCTTCGCCCCCAGGGTCGGCCTCGGGGCTCTCTCCGGGCGGGTGAGAGCACGCGGCCTGCAGCGCTTCGTCCGTCGAAGCCTCCGGGTCCGGCGCGATTTCGATGCGGGCAACCGGGTGCCTCCAGTCGTAGACCTCTGCCGGAAAGTTCGCGCATCCGTGGATCCCGGCGTGGACGTGGACGAATCCCTCCGCCGCCGGGCCGACCGCGCACGTGCCCTGAGGGGTCGGCTGCGGGCATCTTGCCGGAACGTCCGGACAGCGCTCCGAATTGGCCTCCGAGCCGGCGTCCCAGCCGCCCACGAACAGGCTCGCAGGGCCCTCGCATGACACCTTCGCTCCGCGCACGGCGATGAAGCCGTCGTTCGTGATCTCGATCATCGACGCGAGCGAGACGAGGCGGTGGCTGGCGTCGAACCGGACTTGCGTCGAGGCCGTGCTGCCGGGACGGATGAACTGGTTCAGGCGGGCGACGTCCAGAACGCTCGGCTCGGCTCGGAACTTTTCGGAGAGGCCGGACGTTATGCCGAGCTCCGCGAGCCGCTCCAGCTCCAGGCTCGCGGGCTCACCGGGAACGAATAGCGGGGGAGTGTCGGGCGAGTGGCTGAAGACGACCGCCGGGGTGAGGATCTGGCCTTTGGTCAGGTTCGTGATGGTGACGGTGGCGACCGCTTCCGCAGGCGCGGGAGTCTCGGCTTGACCTGGCTCGGTCTGGGCGCCGGCGGGACGAAACGCGAGGATTGCCGCTGCCGCGATGGCCACGGGGATGCGCACGCTGGTCAATCATAGTGGAATCCGCTGCCGGTCGGTTCTGCCGGTTGCGCGATGGTCCTGTAAACTCGGGTCCTTGGTGTGGTGATGGACACATGCAGGGCAGTCGGACGGGTGTGGGCGTCACCGGGGGCCGGGCTGTGGCCGCCATCCGTTGCGATAGTCGGGCTGGCCTTGGCCTTGGGAGGTTGCGCCGCACCTGATGAGCTGCCAGCGCCGGCGGCCGTGGAGGTGGTGCAGGCGGACGGTGGCTATCTCTTCCGGGAGTCTGGCAGACCGGTCCTCTTCTACCAGCTGGAGCCCACTTCGCACGACGGCGAATACCGTCGCTCCAACTACGTCCACCCGCTGTACGGGCTTGACGGGGAGATCCTGACGGAGGATTTCCCCGATGACCATCCGCACCACCGCGGCGTGTACTGGACGTGGCACCAGGTCCTGGTCGGCGAATTGCGGGCGGGCGACCCTTGGCTGGCGCGGCGCTTCTCTTGGGAGCTCGCGGGTGTGGAGGTGCTGGAGGGCCGCGGCGGCCTGCGGGTCACCCACCGGTGGCACTCGCCGGACTTTGCCTCGGGCACATTGCCGATCGCCGAGGAGACGGCGGAGGTGGTGGCGCATCCCGCCAGCGGGGACGTGCGGCTGGTTGACTTCGACATCCGACTGTCCTCCCTGCAGCCGGACGTGAAGGTCGGGGGCTCGGAGGACGACAAGGGCTACGGAGGCTTTTCCGTGCGCGTGCGGATGCTGCAAGCGCTTGAGTTCACCGCGGCGGGAGGGCCCGTCCGACCGGACCGGGTCGCCATGGCGGTCGGCGATTGGGTCGACTTCTCTGGCACATTTCCGCCCCGGACCGAGCCGAGCGGCGTTGCAGTGTTCGTGCACCCGGACTCCGCCGGGCACCCCCAGCCTTGGATCCTGAGGTCTGCGGAGACGCCCAGCATGCAGAACCCAGTCTGGCCCGGTCGGGAGCCGGCCGCGCTGCCCGGCGATGGGCAGGCCGTTCGGCTCAAGTACCGGCTCGCGTTGCACCGGGGCTTGGCTTCCGGGGTGGATCTCGAGCGGCTGTACCGGGAATACGCTGGCGACACTCGGGCGCAGGCCGCCCGCGGCCTGCCGAGCCAGCTCCTGCTTGCGGCTCTGCCGAGGTAGACCGCGCCAAGCCTGGGCGACGTCAGACCGCTCGGATGCCGGCCTCGGCCGTCCAGACGATTTCCCCCCCGACGATCGTGGCCACCGGGCCGCCTCGGAACTCCCAGCCGTCGAAGGGTGAGTTCCTGCTCTTCGAGAGCGTCCTCGACACGTCGTAGGACCAACCGCGCTCCGTGGAGAAGAGCGTCAGGTCGGCGGGGCCGCCCCTCCGGATCCGTCCGTGGGGCAAGCCGAGGCATCGGCTGGCCGAGTCCGTGAACAGGCTCACGAGCTTGCCGAGGCTCGTCCGGCCTGTGTGGTAGAGCACTTTCAGCGCCAGCGCCAGCGCCGTCTCAAGCCCCGTCACGCCGAACGGGCAACGCTCGAACTCCTGCATCTTGGTGTGCCCGGTGTGCGGGGCGTGGTCCGTGGCGATGCAGTCGATCGTCCCGTCCAGCAGTCCCGCGATCGCCGCCTCGATGTCCGCGTTCGCGCGCAGCGGCGGCCGCATCTTGTAGTTCGAGTCGTACCCGGGCAGGTGCTCGTCGGTAAGCGCGAAGTGGTGCGGCGTCACCTCTGCCGTCACTGGAAGCCCCAGGCGCTTGGCCTGGCGCACCATCTCAATGGAGGCCGCGGTGGAGATGTGCGCGATGTGCACGCGAGCGCCGGTGTCGGCGGCGAGGATCAGATCGCGTGCCACCATCACGTCCTCGGAACAGCCCGGGATCCCACCAAGTCCCAGCCTCATGCTCTGGACGCCCTCGTGGATGTCGCCGCCGGCGCTCAGGTTGAGGTCCTCGCAGTGGTCGATGACCGTCAGGCCGAACGAGGCGGCGTACTTCATTGCGCGGCGCATCAGCCCGGAGTCCATCACCGGCAGCCCGTCGTCGCTGATCGCGACAGCGCCGGCTGCTCGCATGGCGCCGATGTCCGCCAAGCGCTTCCCGCCGCTGCCTTTGGAGATGGCCCCGATGGGGTGCACCCTCACGGACCCTGTCCGTTGGGCGCGGTCGACGATGAAGCCCGTTACCTGCGCCGAGTCGTTGACCGGAATGGTGTTCGGCATGCAGCAGACGGCGGTGAATCCGCCGGCCGCCGCCGCGCGCGTGCCGCTCTCGATGGTCTCCGCGTGCTCGATCCCGGGCTCGCGGAGGTGCACGTGGATGTCCACGAATCCCGGTGCCACGACCAGCCCGGATGCGTCGACCGTCCGGGTGCCGGGTGCCTCGAGCCGGCGGTCCATGGCGGCAATCTTGCCGTCCTTAGTGAGGACGTCCAGACGGGCGTCCACGCCGCTGGCCGGATCAATGACGCGGCCGCCCTTGATGAGCAGGCTCACTCGTCTTCCCCCGTCGAGCACACCCACTCCAGCACGGCCATCCGGATGGCAACCCCGTTCTCGACCTGGCTCAGGATCATCGACCGCTGGGAGTCCGCGACCTCGCTCGATATTTCCCGGCCACGGTTGATCGGCCCTGGGTGCAGCACGATGGCGTCCGGTCGGGCTAGGGCGACGTGCTCCAGCGTCAGACCGTAGTAGCGGAAGTACTCATTCTTCGGAAACACCTCGACGTTTTGCCGCTCCAGCTGGACGCGCAGCATCATGATCACGTCGGCGTCGCGCACGGCCTCGCGCATGTCGTAGGTCAGGCTGACGCCGGGCGCCAGCTCGGGCAGGTTGCGGGGAACTGTGGTTGCCGGTCCGCAGGCAGCGATGTGCGCTCCGAACTTCGCCAGCAGGTGGATGTTCGAGCGCGCCACCCGAGAGTGCGAGATGTCGCCGATGATGGCAACCCGCAGGCCGTCCAGCGAGCCCTTGACCTCCAAGATCGTCAGGGCGTCCAGCAGCGCCTGTGTGGGGTGCTCGTGGCGGCCGTCGCCGGCGTTGATCATCGGAGTGGACAGGAAGCGGGCTAGGAAGTGCGGAGCGCCGGAAGCGGAGTGGCGCATCACGATCGCGTCCGGGTTCATCGCGGACAGGGTATTGAGAGTGTCCACCAGGGACTCGCCCTTTGAGAGGCTTGTTGTCTGGGAGTGGATGCCTATGGCGTCCGCACCGAGGCGCTTCGCGGCGATCTCGAAGCTGGTTCGCGTACGCGTCGACGGTTCGAAGAACAGGTTGACCACGAGCCGCCCGGCCAGCGTGTTCAGCTTGGTGTTTCGCGGCAGGGCCTTGTAGTGGCGCCCGCGGTCCAGCAGGTGCTCCAGGTCGGCCCGGGGGATGGACTCGATTCCCAGCAGGTTTCGTGGATTCGATCGTCCGGGAGGCAATGGGCGCTCCGAGGTTCCCGCGCAGTCCCACAATGATAGCGGCCCGGCCGCAGCGGCTACTGAGCCATCGCGCCCGCGAGCTCGTCCACGATGCGGCGCGCCGAGTCGCTGGCGAGGCCGGAGTGGTTGGCGAATATCGAAAAGGCCACGGTCGTCCCGTCTGGGCTGGACGCGTAGCCCGAAAGTGCCGAGACGTGGGTCATCGATCCTGTCTTGGCCCGGATGCGGCCCTTGGCGCGCGACCTCTGGAAGCGCCACGAGAGAGTGCCGTCGCCGCCCGCGATCGGCAGGCTGTCAAGGAAGGCCTGCCGGTGCTCCGAGCGCCAAACGTGCTCTAGGAGGCGTACGGTGGCGCCGGGGGTGAGAAGGTTGTGGCGCGACAGCCCTGAGCCGTCCCTCAGGAAGAAGTGCGGCGTGCTCACTCCCGCCTCCGCCATGAACCTAGCCATGCTTGCGATGGCGGCCTCTTGCGAGCCCAGCCCAGCCTCTAGCAGCGCGACCTCCCGCAGCAGCATCTCGGCGTGCAGGTTTTCGCTCTGCTTGTTGACGACGCGCACGGCCTCGGCCAGGGGAGCCGAGGCCCTGCGGGCGACCTCCTTGCCCGCCTTCGCCCGCCGCGGAGTGGCCGAGCGGAGGCTCCGCAGGCCGTCCGGCAGTTGGTGGCGGGCCCGCGCTTGCCCCTCGACGGCTACGCCGAGATCCTCGAGTGCGAGCCGGAATGCCTCGGCGGCGTACTTGGCGGGGTCGATGGACGCCAGCTCGAGGGTCCGACCTCGCGAGGCGACCGGAATGTGGCCGCTGAGGACAACCTCGGGCGGTCGCGCGCCTCGGCGGGCGCTGAGCGTGCGCGAGACGTATCGCCGCGGGGAGGTCAGCGTGCGGTTCAGGAAGCGGAAGTGGGAAAGGTCCGGAATGACGGCCACCCGCGCCGCAGCCCCGGGCTCTCCAGGAGTGATGCGCACGGCAACGATGTTGTCGTTGAACGCCAAGGCGCTGGCGCGGCTGCCGTATGCTTCTAGGGTGTCCCTCCAGGACCAGCCGGGCGGGTATGGCTGCCACACGTATCGGGAGTCGTCGCCGACCACGTCGCCCCCGACCGAGAGCACCCCGGCCTCGCGGACCTGTCGCGCCAAGTCCCGGAGCGGCGCCAGCCGGTCCGCGCCGAAGATGGGCTTGCCGCGCTGTGGCAGGATCCTCGAGGAGAGGTTTGGATCCCCGCCGCCGACCAGCCGCAGGTCGCCCGCCAGCCGACCGCCCTCGGCGATCGGCCCGTCCGCGACAACGGTCGTGACGAATTGGTGGTCCGCGCCGAGACGGGCCAGTGCCAGTGCCGTGGTCACGAGCTTGACGTTGGAGGCTGGAGAGAACAGCTTTCCGGAGTTGCGCTCGTAGAGGGTCGTGCCGCTGTCGAGTTCGAGGGCGAGTATGCCCCAGTGGGTGCGTGCGGCCGCGTCGCGGGCCAGGATGGCGTCGATGCGCTCTGGCAGTGTTGGCGGGGCCTGCTGGGACAGCGCGGTCGCAGCGGCCAGCAGCGAGAGGCTGGCTGTTGCCGCCAGTCTACGCGAGCAGTCGCGCGGCATCCTTGGCGAGGTAGGTCAGTATGAAGTCCGCCCCAGCGCGCCGGATGCACGTGAGGCTCTCGA
>JAJDWM010000778.1 GCA_022825595.1 Bryobacterales bacterium
ATGTTCGTGGACCCGTCCTTGGGCCCCGAAGACTACAAGCGGACCTCCTACCAGCGCTACCTGAAGAAGTACCTGCGCACCGTCCGGGGAGTTGACGACGGCGTCGCCCGCCTGCTGGACTTCCTAGAGAACGAGGGCGAGCTGGACAACACGGTCGTGCTCTACACATCGGACCAGGGATTCATGCTCGGCGAGCATGACTACATTGACAAGCGCTGGATGTACGAAGAGTCGCTTCGCATCCCCCTGATCGTTCGCCATCCGGCCACCGTCGAAGCCAGCTCGCGCGACGATCACTTGGTCAACAACACCGATCTGGCCCCAACGCTCCTGAGCCTCGCGGGAGTAGAGCCTCCGGGATTCATGCAAGGGCGGAGCATTGAACCCCTCCTTGTGGGAGAGGACCCTTCCGACTGGAGACAGTCCACGTATTACCGCTACTGGATGAACTATGCGCACCACGACGTGCCGGCCCACTATGGAGTTCGCACGAAGGACTTCAAGCTGGTCTTCTTCTACGGATTGCCTCTGGACGCCCCTGGTGCGAAGCGCGCCGAGACGCGGCCCGGGTGGGAGCTTTACGACCTGCGAAGCGATCCGCTGGAGATGAGGAACGTCTACGGCGAGCCTGCGTACAAAGAGGTGGCCGCCAACCTGAAGGCCGACCTGCTGCGCCTGAAGTCCGAGCTCGGCGATGACGACGAAACGTACCCCGAGCTGATGACGATCCGGGATAAGCACTGGTGACGACGGACGGCTGTTATGCTGCCCGCGGAAGTCGAATGACCGAGCTGCGCGCGCTGCTAGCGGTGCTGGCCTTTTCTGCGTCTGGGCTCGCGAACCCGGAGTTTCTGCCGGAGGCGAGCGAATTCGGCGCGCGTGACTGCCTCTTCTGCCACTCGGAAGCGGGGGGCGGCCGCAATTGGAATGAGCGCGGCCACTGGCTCATGGATCGCAAGGCGACTCGGCGCGCCGAACGCGTCGAAGTAGCCTGGCTGCACGAATATTCGCCAGAGTCTCCTGGCGGGGAGGCGGCCATCGGCAACCTGGCGGGCACAGATCCAGATCTGGGCCGTACCGCACTTCCCACCACATTTCACCGCGGTCCGTTCTTCGATCCCGTGCTTGACCGGGCAGCGCTGCGGCGGTGGATCGAGACCCGGGGGAAGTACACCACTGCCAACGGGGAGTGGCCCCAGTATTCCGGTGACCTAGCTGCGTCGAAGTACTCCCCGCTGGCCCAGATCACCGCGTCGAACGTGTCCGAACTGGAGACCGCCTGGATCTGGGAAGCGTTCGACAACCACCGCTACGTCCGTGAATCCGCCGAGGACCGGCAGAGCGTGCCGCGCGCGATGTACCCGGACGGATTCAAGGCCACACCCCTGATGGTCGCCGGCCGGCTGTACGTGCGCACGAACTTCAGCGGCGTCGCCGCCATCGATGCCGGAACCGGGGATACGGTGTGGACATACGACCCTGGCACGGCCGACTGGGGGCGGCCCGGAATCTTCGGATTCGCGACGCGCGGGCTGGGCTACTGGCGAGACGGCGCCGATGAGCGGATCCTGCTCTGCACCGGGGACAGCTACCTGGTGGCGCTCGATCCCGCCACGGGCGAGCCTGTGGAGAGCTTCGGCGACAACGGCCGGGTCGACCTCACCCAAGGGCTTCGGCGCCCGCTCGCCCGTTCTCTGGTCAACTGCAGCGCACCCCCGACGATCGTCGGCGACGTCGCCGTCGTCGGCAACCAGATAGCCGACGGCCCTCCCGGCCGCAATGCCCGCAGCGGGGGGCCGGATTGGAAGGAGAACTGGCCGGTCGGGGACGTGCGCGGCTACGACATCCGCACGGGGAAGCGCCTGTGGACGTTCCACACGATTCCGCAGGATGGCGAGTTCGGCAACGACACTTGGGAGGGGGACTCGTGGCGCTGGACCGGCAACACCAACGTCTGGTCGACGATGAGCTCGGACGAGGATCTGGGCCACGTATACCTGCCGGTCACCGGCCCAACCTTCAACTTCGTCGGCGGTTTCCGTGAAGGCGACAACCTCTTCTCGAATTGCGTGGTGGCCTTGGACGCTCAGACGGGCGAGCGGGTCTGGCACTACCAGACCATCCGCCATGACATCTGGGACTGGGACCTGCCGGCAGCTCCGACGCTGATCGACATTACAGTGTCGGGCCGCCCGATCAAGGCGCTTGCGCAGGTCACGAAGACCGGATTCTTGTTCGTGCTCGACCGCCGAACGGGCGAGCCGGTGTGGCCGGTCGAAGACCGGCCGGTGCCGCCCAGCGAATTCGAGCAGGCGGCGGAAACGCAGCCGTTCCCGACCAAGCCACCTCCGTTCGAGATGCAAGGAGTGGGCGAGGACGACCTGATCGACTTCACGCCCGAGATCAGGGCCCGCGCGCTGGCTGCGGTCCGACCGCATCGGCTGGGACCGCTGTATGAGCCACCGTCACCTGAGGGGACAGTCCAAGTCCCCGGTTGGGGCGGCGGCGCTAACTGGGGAGGAGCGGCATTCGACCCGGAGACTGGGTACATGTACGTCTCGTCGCGCCGACAGTACATCGTCGTAGGCCTGCGCCCAGTGCCGGATCCTCAGCGGCGGGGCTACGAGTTCGAGCACAAGTTCTTCCAAGCCAACGTTGACGGACTGCAGGTCGTCAAGCCGCCGTACGGCACGCTGACCGCGTATGACTTGCAGCGGGGCGAGATCGCCTGGCAAGCTCCTCACGGAAACGGCCCGCGCAGCCACCCGCTGCTGAAGGGCCTTGAGCTGCCCCCGCTCGGCAATCCCAACGCCGCGGGAATCCTCATAACGCGCACGCTGCTCTTCGCGGGCGACCGCGGCCAGCGCGCGGGCC
>JAJDWM010000290.1 GCA_022825595.1 Bryobacterales bacterium
GTGTTCGGCTGCTCGTAGGCGAACGGCTCGAACTCCGCGATGAGGGGATTGACGTGGGAGTTTGAGGTGAAGAGATCCACTTGGCCATCGTTGTCGAAGTCGGCGAACACGCTGGCCCAGCCTGCGTAGTTCCGACTTGCCCTCGCCAGACCGCTCTGCACGGTGGCATCACGGAACGAACCACCGCCTTCGTTGCGGAACAGGGGGAACGTCTCGTTGTTCAATGCGGTCACTGCCAAGTCCGGGTCCCCGTCGTTGTCGAAGTCGGCTGCGTCAACACCCATCGATGCGACCGGTCTGCCGTGGTCGAGCAGGGCCGTCCCCGCCACCAGCCCGTCCTCAAGGAAGGTAGCCCCGTCCTTGTTCAGGAACAGGAAATTGGGCAGATAGTCGTTCGTTATGAATGCATCCTGCCAGCCATTGCCGTCGAAGTCGGCGAACGCCACACTCATGCCACGACCGCGAAAAGGGGAGATTCCCGTCTCGCCGCTGACGTCCTCGAACTGGCCCTCTCCCAAGTTCCGATACAAGCGGTTAGCAACGGGCGTGAAGTTCTTGGGGTGGCAGTAGACACGCAATCCCCTGGCCCGGTCTCCGCAGTACTTGTCGAAGTCCAACGACCAGTCCGCGTATCGGACTGCCATAAGGTCGAGCTGGCCGTCCCTGTCATAGTCGAACCATCCCGCCGCGACGATCCAGTCCGAATCGTCGATCCGGGACCGGGCAGTCACGTCCTCGAACGTACCATCGCCCCGGTTTCGGTAGAGGAAGTTGCGAAACACGCCGGCGACGAAAAGATCCACGTGCCCGTCGTTGTCAAAGTCGGCGCACGCCGCGCCCATGGAGTACCCATCGCCGCCTACTCGTGCAGAAGCTGTCACATCCAAGAAGTTAAAGTCCCCCATGTTCCGGAAGAGACGGTTGCTGTACTTTGGATCGCTCTTGCGCAAGGAATCTGGGGCAGCCCCGTTCGTGAAGAACACGTCGGGCCTGCCGTCGGCATCGTAGTCCAGCACGGCCAGTCCCCCTGCCAGCGTCTCGATCGGCCTCTTTGAGAGCGTGGGCGCGTTCTCTAGGACGAAGTGCAATCCGGAATCGTCAACGGGTACGAGCCGCACCTCCGCGTGGCACTGGACACCGTGAGAAATGGCGCACAGTCCCATTGCCACCACCAACCTTCCTGCATCTTGGACGCAGCGGAACTGGAAGGTCACGCCAAAGATCCTATCGCCGCGAGCAGACCCATGAGCACTGCGTAGAGGCCCATTGGACTGGATTGAGCCGCGTGGAGCATTTCTCGCGAAACATGTTCCTTGTGCGAAACGATAGCCTCTGGCGGAGACGAAGGTGCCGATAGTTTGCAAAGGGCACGCCTCGCGTTGCAGAGAGCCGTTAGGCGGAGGTGGTGGCGATTCTCGCGAGTCCGCCAAACAGGCCCCCAGAACCTTGGCGATTCCCGAAGGCTGTCCCAGACCGATCCCGCGCGGGCTCGGACCCGGCGTCAGATCCCATTTGGCGCAATCCGACGTACACGGCAGACCATTGGCCGGGTTGAGACGACCCACCGATCTTGGCGGTTCAGAGGACTACCCTAGTAGTCGTCCCCTGCTTCGGGCGGCCTCGGGAATCGCCGGATGGCCGAGTATCTCACGTACTCCTCCCAGACCTCCCCGTTGCCGCTGGCCCGCGGATCCCCCGTGCGTGCCAAGTACTCATCAAGTTCCGAGCGCAACTCCGCAAGAAGAGTGGAGTGCTCGGGATCGCCGGCCAAGTTGTTCAGGCAGCCGGGGTCGACCCGCAGGTCGAACAACTCCTCGGCAGGGCGCTTTGCCACCGCCAGCTCGAGGAACCTCCCGATCGACTCGTCTTCATGTCCCTCGATGAGAGCGGTCAAGGTCGGCGAAGCGTCGATGTCGTGGTAGCCCCCGCGCATTGGACCGAGAGTGCTGCCGTCTGCTTCGAATTTTTGGGGATCACCGGCCGGCCACCGCAACGGCTTGAAGTTTCGGATGTAGAGGTGGTCGGGTGTGCGCATCGACCTCTGGGGGTAGGTGCGGTTGTTCCAACGGGACGAAGAATGGCGCTCTCGACCAGAGTAGGCGCGCCTTCGGGTGTCGTCGACCAGACCGTCCTCATTGGACTCAAGAATCGACCGGATGCTTCGGCCGGCCATTGCCGACGCTCCGCCCGGATGCGCGACTCCGGCCAAGTCCAGAATCGTGGCTGTCAGGTCCACGAACTGCACCAAGTCGTCGATGCTCCGGCCTCGGCTTCCCCTGCCCGGCCAGCGAATCGCCAACGGCATATGGATTCCGTAATCGTAGAGATTGGCCTTGGCCCTTGGAAACGCCATCCCGTTGTCAGCGGTGAAGATCACCAGGGTGTTGTCCAGCTCTCCCTGCTCGTCCAGGTATTCCAGGATGCGCCCGATGTGGGAGTCGAACCACTCGATTTCCACCGCGTAGTCCAAGAGGTCTCCTCGTATGACAGGGGTGTCGGGAAGGAAGGGCGGGACTTCCGCGTCCTCGAGCTTCTTGCCGGCGGCCATCCAAGAACCATCCTCAAAGGCCCTGTGGGCCTCACTGCCGCCGACCCAGAAGCTGAACGGCTGGCCCTCTTCCTTGGCCTCGAAGAATGCCTCGAAATTCCCCGCGTAATCGACGTTTCGGATTCCGCGGAACGGGGGATCGAGCGTCCGTTCCTGAACGGCCGGCCCAACCGGATTCCGTAAACGGCCCGACTTCTCCCACCGACCGGGACCCCACGGCTTGCCCGTGTAGCCCACTGCGTAGCCTGCATCTTCGAGCAGGTCCTGGTACGAGACGTATGCGGCCGGGAAGGAGCTGGCGTGAGTGCCAGCCTGTTCGATCATCCAAATGTGGCGTCCGGTGAGGAACGCTGCCCGGGTTGGACTGCAGCCCGGCGCGGGGGCGTAGGCATTGCGGAACAACGCCCCCTCCGCTGCCACCCGGTCGAAAGCCGGAGTGGTGACCATCTTGGAGCCAGCTGCGGACACGTGCGGGTAGGAAACGTCGTCCCAGATCGCAAAGAGCACGTTCGGACGATCACCCGCCGAACCACCCGCGCAGCCGGCCAAGCCCCCTGCCACAAGCCCGACAATCAATCCTCGCCAGCGCATCGCAAGCAGTGTAGCGAAGCTGCGGCAGGGTGGCCGGCTGTGCAGTCAATCTCGGATCTTGCCGACAGTCCCTCTCGCTATCATTGAGACTTGATGACGGCACGCGGAGTCTGGCTCGCCGCGGCGTCGACTCTCTGGTGCCCATGGGCGCTCTGCAGCGCCCAGAATCAGGGGCCCACGCCGGAGGCGCTCATCCAGCGCGGGCTGATGGCCCTCCAGAGCCGGGACGTGCCCGCAGCCCAAAGGCTCCTCGAGCGCGCCGTTGAGAGTGCGCCCACCGATGCGAGGGCCTGGATTGGCCTTGCGCACACCTACCAGATGCTCAACCTTCACGCCGAGGCGGCGAGACATGCGACCGAGGCCGAGCGCGTGGGGGGCGACAATCCGGTCATCCAGCATGCGCTCGCAATGTTCTACTCAGACTATCGGGACTGGGCGCGGGCCGCCGAATGGGAAGAGCGATACGCGCGCAAGGCTAGTGACACGGATGCGTACCTGAGAGCCGTGTCCCTCTACCTTCAGGCGGACATGCCGCGCCGGGCCGCAGCCCTCGGTGAGACAGCCTTGGAGATGGCCGCGACCCCAGCCCTCAACAACCTGCTGGGAAAGGCGTACACGATGGCCGGGGAGACCGAGAAGGGCCTGCACCACCTCCAGGCCGCAGTGGAGAACGAGCCGTACGACGAGTCGCTGCACTACGACCTTGGCTACTTTCACCTCCGCCAGCAGGACTTCGCAGCGGCGACGAGGGCTTTCGAAGCAGGACGGAAGTACTTCGACAAGAGCCCGGCACTCGAGATCGGCTTGGGAATCGCCGCGTATGGCAAGCGCGATTTTCACGAAGCGGTGAGCCAATTCCTGCATGCCGCCGAACTTGCACCGCAGCTGGAACAGCCGCATGCGTTCCTCGGACGGCTCTTGCAGCACGCCGCGGGCCGCATTGACCAGGTGACGGAGCGCATGCGCGTGTTCCACTCCGAGCACTCAAAGAACCATTTCGGACCGTTCCTGTACGGACAAGCACTGCTGGCCAAGCTCGGGACTCGACGGGACGAGGAGACCATGGCAAAGATCGAAGACCTGCTGCGAGAATCGATCGAGCGCGAAGACGAATTCTGGGAGGCGCACTATGAGCTCGGAGTCCTACTGGAAAAGCGTCGCGATTTCGCACAGGCAGAAGAGCACTTGCGCCGTGCGGCCGACCTGAACCCCTCAGCGTCGAAGCCGCACTACCGCCTTGCTCGGGTCTACCAGAGGCTCGGCAAGAGCAGGGAGGCGAGGCAGGAGCGCGAGATTCACAAGATCGTCGTCGAGCGGGAGCGGGCGGCAATGCGATCGGATGGCGTAGCGGAGGAGCTGCGCATGCTTGAGGCGGGCTCGCCCTAGGCGACGGCGACCGGCATTTCAACCGCGCTGATCGGAATCTGATCGACTATCTGAATCCCGAAGCCCTCTAGTCCTCCCACGCGCCGCGGGCGATTAGTAAGGAGCCGGATCCTGCGCAGTCCGAGATCCTTCAGAATCTGCGCTCCAAGGCCGATCCGGTACTGCAGCCTCGAGACCCCGTCATCTGACGGTGTCGCCGCCAACTGGGGATGGGGCACGATGGTGCCCAGCCCGCCGGCCACTCCGTCGATTGCGAATCCTAGTGCCTTGTGGTGCAGGTAAACCAAGGCTCCGCAGCCTTCCTGGCAGATCATTCGCATGGAGTCGCGAATGTGGCGGAATCCCGGGTTGGCACGGGCGCCGAACACATCTCCGAACAGGTCGTGGGAGTGCATGCGAACCATCGCGGCATCGGCGCTGCCGGGGTCTCCGTGGACCAGGGCGACGTGCACCTCGTCGTCCAAGTCTGTTCCGTAGGCAATCGCCCGGAACAAGCCGAACTCAGTGTCCGCGATGCCTTCGGCAATCGGGCGCACACAGGTCTCGTTCTCGAGCCGGTAGCGGATCAGGCTGGCTACCTTGAGCATCTTGAGACCGTGTCGGGCACAGAAGGCGAGCAGGTCTGGCACACGGGCCATCGTGCCGTCGTCCTTCATCACTTCGCAGATCACACCCGCAGGCGCCGACCCGGCGAGCCGCGCCAAATCGACCGCAGCCTCGGTCTGACCGGCGCGTACCAGAACGCCCCCCTTCCGCGCCCGAAGGGTCTGCACATGACCCGGGCGCGCGAGGTCGGAACCGCGAGTAGCCGGATCGATCGCGACCTGGATCGTGCACGACCGGTCGGCCGCTGAGATTCCCGTAGTCACGCCGCGGGCCGCGTCGATCGGCTCGCTGAACGCCGTGCCGAACATGGATGTGTTTCGTTGGGACACCAACGGGATCGAGAGCTCGTCCAACCGCTCTTCCGTCATAGCGAGGCAAATCAAGCCCCGCCCGTGCTTGGCCATGAAATTGATGGCTTCCGGAGTGGCGTGCTGGGCGCAGATGGTCAAGTCGCCCTCGTTCTCCCGGTCACTGTCGTCCACAACGACGACCATTCGCCCGCCTCGGAGCTCGGACAGGGCCTCTTCTACGCCCACAAAGGCCACAAATCGATGGTATCAAGGGGCGGAAAGGGCTCTGGCATTCGCCAATCATCACTAGCGAACCCTCGTTGCGCCCCACCGAGGCAGTTGCCATCAGTACTGCGTCCCGATGCCGGTGGGTGTCGGTAACCGTGCAATTGGGTCGTAGAGCAGGTTGGTGGGCGGCCCCTTCGGTCGGTCGCCAAGCCCGCCATAGTGCGAGGATGGCAACTCCCTCACAATGGCGGCCAGCATACGACACGATCGAGCCTGCAATGGCCTGTTCTCGCACCCGCTTGCAGTGCGCGACCTTCTGCGCGAATTCGTCGCCGAACAGTCCCTTGGAACCCACACAGCGTGCCCTGTGGGTCGGAGTGAACGCATTCGAAGGCGCCGGCGGCCTCCCCAGACCTGTCGTCAAGACGTGCCTCGTAGTTCCAGCGCCCGACCTCGTCCGGCATGAAGCGCAGCTTCCAGAGGTTCGAGCCGTCGTGGAGTCCCCAGAACTGCATCCTGCGGCCCGACGGAGAGCGATATGTGACGTCGAGGCTCACGTCGCGGTATGGATCGGCGTACGGGGTGGTGTTCATGACCGAAGGCTCAAGACGGCCTCACTTCTCAACAGGGTCGGCGTCCGCCGCAATGAGAGCAGAGCCCGCCAATGCGGCCAAACACAGGACATTGGGGGAACCCACGCACTCCAAGACAGTGCAGCGCTCCCTCCTAGCTCACGCTTCCTCACAGTGCCCCTTTGCCGGTCTTCCCCGCCCGGCCTGATCTTTTCGCGATTCAACGTGACGAGGGCTGGCGGGCCACCTGTGCGTCTTGGTCACCCATTCCTTCGGTTCTTGGCCCTCCCTTCGAGGCCATCCTACGAATTGCGGCCCTACCTTGCCGCCGGTCCGGCTCGCCGCGTAAACGAATGCACGGTAGAATCCGTTCGCAGAGAGCGAGGCCGAATACCATGCGCAGACTGATTGCCGCCACCGTGCTCATGTTCTCCGCCACCGTGCTGGCGGCCGAGAAGCGAATCATCTACCCTCCGGAGTTCCGAGAGGGCATGCCCTTCAGCCCTGGCGTGCTGGTGGGCAGCACGCTATACTGCGCCGGCCAGACAGGGTCGGATCT
>JAJDWM010000033.1 GCA_022825595.1 Bryobacterales bacterium
AGAAGCGGCGGAAACGGATAGCACAGCCAGCGAGGGGGGACCCGACCTGATCGTTCAGCCGCCTTCGGCCAGCGCCGTCATGCTGACGCCGGGGCAGACGTTCACCTTGCAGGTCACCGTGCAGAACCAAGGCGACCAGCAGGCCGCGGCGACGATGCTGCACTACTATCGCTCCAACAACTCGACGATTTCTGCCAGTGACACAGAAGTGGGTACCGGCGCAGTCGATGCCTTGGACGCCTCGGCCACGAGTGCGGAGTCGATTGAGTTGATGGCCAGTGTAGGGGTGGAGAAATACTACGGTGCGTGTGTGGCCAGTGTCGGTGGCGAGAGCGATACCGATAACAACTGCTCTTCTGCCGTGAAGATCACGGTGAGTGGGCCGGAGACGGAGGAAGCCGAGGAGGAGACGCCAGACGAAGAGGCCGACGAGACACCAGAAGAAGGACCGGAGACGCCGGAAGACGTGCCAGACGACGCGTCGGTGACCATCCCGGATGCCCAACTGCGGGCGATGATTGCGGAGGCGCTGAGCAAGGCTCCCGGTGCGCCGATCACCGTGGCTGACATGAAGACTTTGATCACCTTGATAGGGTACACCTTGAAAGTGAACGGTAAGGGCTCCATCAGGAATTTGACCGGGCTGGAGTTTGCCACCAACCTGAGAGAGCTAGACCTTCAACGCCACGACATTTCGGACGTGTCGCCGCTTTCGGGCTTGACCAACCTGACCTTTCTGCAGCTTAGGGTCAACGACATTTCGGACGTATCGCCGCTTTCGGGCTTGACCAACCTGACAACGCTGGTTCTTAGCGGCAAGGAGATATCGGATGTATCCGCACTGCGTGGCTAGACCAACCTGACAACGCTGGGTCTTAACGTCAACGACATTTCGGACGTATCGTCGCTTTCGGGCTTGACCAACCTGACAGAGCTGAACCTTGGCAAGAACCAAGTCACGGATATATCGTCGCTTTCGGGCTTGACCAACCTGAGATACTTAAGCCTTTATGTCAACGACATTTCGGACGTGTCGCCGCTTTCGGGCTTGACCAACCTGACAACGCTGGACCTTGAGAGCAACCAAGTCACGGATATATCGCCGCTTTCGGGCTTGACCAACCTGGGAATACTGATTCTTCGGGTCAACTCCCTAAACGTCTCCTCCATCAACGATCATATTCCTGCCTTAGAGCGCCACGGTGTTACGGTACTCTTTGACCAGTTCCGCGAGGGAGACTTCGACATCGAACTCGTTTTTCTTGACTCCTTCTCTGAACGTCAGAAGAGGCATCTCCAATACGCGGCCCGGCACTGGATGTCTATTATTAGAGAGGACTTGCCGGACTATACATTTACTCAGGGCTGGTCGGGGCAGTGTGGCGATCATTCGTATCGGATCCCTGCCGGGGAGCGAATAGACGACCTGCGGATCTATATAACCGCCATTGAAAACCGAGGATCTTGGGGTGGTCCATGGACGTTGCGTGAGACTTCCGGGCTACCCATCGTAGGATGCATGGGGTTCTACACAGTTGAGACTTTCTCGGTGAATGTATCCCGTCATGAGATAGGGCACGTTCTGGGGATCGGGACGCTATGGGACGTTCAGAACCCGAATGGCGACCCGCACTTTGCCGGCCCGCGGGCGATTGCCGCGTTTAACGACGCGGGCGGATGGGACTACCCCGGCAAGAAGGTGCCGCTGACTAAGTTTGATCAGGGGGCGCACTGGAATGGCACTGTGCTCGGAGGCGAACTCATGTCGAATTCAGGGGGGCCGGTGTATGTACTGAGCGCGATCACGATTCAGGCCCTCGCCGATCTCGGCTGGGTCGTAGATGTTACTCAGGCCGATCCCTATACCCTGCCCCGTGCCGCTGCGAAGGTCAGTGCGAAGATCACGGCCCAGCCCGCTCATACACACGTCGGCACAGAGCACAAGCCGGTCCACGTGATCGACCCGCAGGGCCGCATCGTACGCACCCTGCACAGGTGAAGCCGTGCCCGCATCCTACCCGCGCATTCCCTACGGCTGGGCCGATTTGCGCGCCATCCGCCTAGAAAACCGCCTCTACATCGATAAGACCCGCTTCATCCACGCCCTCGAAGAGGAGCGCTACGCCTTTCTCATTCGCCCCCGTCGCATGGGCAAGTCCTGCTGGGTGTCCCTGCTGGCGGCGACGCTGCGGGAGGCCGCGCAGCAGGTGCGCGGCTATCTGGCGGATCCGGGCTTGCAGCGCCGCTACCCGTCGGTGCAGCACATTGGCCTAGCGATGGTGTTTCACGGCTGGGAGATGGCGGCCTACGAGGCGGTAGGAGACGACGCGGAGGCCGCCGCGCCATGCAAAGGTGAAGCTAACAGTTGACCATGCCACAGCCCGCCACTCACCGCCCTCCCGACCCGAAAGCCTGCGCTGTCGCCCGCGCCGTTGGCGAGGCGGTCCACCCGGCCAAGGTCATTCTGTTCGGCTCCCGCGCCCGGGGCGACTTTACCCCGGACTCGGACATTGACCTGCTCATCATCACCGGCCCCGGCCCGGTGGACCAGCAGGCGTACCAACGCACCAGCGCGGCAGCTCGTCGCACCGTTGAGGAACTGTATGGCGACTCGATAGCCGTCGATTTGCTCCGCATGAGCGAGCGGGCCTTTCACGACGGCCGTCGGGCGCGCAACCATGTGGCCGGGCAGGCCGTCCGCGATGGTTTTGAAGCGAATGGAGACAAAGTGACCTACGACAACCCGCAACCGACCAACTGGCCCGACATCCGGCAGCGCATCGCCAATGCCGAGCGGGAACTCGGCGTGCTGAAAATTCTGGTAGAGGCAAACGCTGCTCAGGAAGCCATTGGCCTTCACGCGCAGCAGGCCCTTGAGAATGCGCTCAAGGGCTGGATTTCCGCACTCGACGCCGACTACCACAACACCCACGACCTGACGCAACTGGCGGCGACCGTGCGCCAGCATCCGGCCGAAAGCGACACCTCGGCTGGCGAGCGGCTAGCGTGGCTGACCGAGTATGCAGTGCGCTATCGCTATGCAGGGGCCGAGGTGGTCATGGACGACCGCTTTGCACTGCTCGCGGCGGCTACTGAGACCGTCGGGGCCATCCTCGCCCGCATCCGCGTACTGGTCGCAACGGAAGAAGAGGAGCTTGGCTCCGAAAAGGGGCAAC
>JAJDWM010000566.1 GCA_022825595.1 Bryobacterales bacterium
GCGGGCCCACGAGAGACGACCTTTGAACCGTTCGCACCGCTCTGCTCGAACGCTTTCCGGCCAAGTCCACACATTGGCGGGAATCGCTGCTGAAGTCACGGACGGTCTCACATCCGATCCCGCGAGGCACAGAGTTCTCGGCCTAGAGCCAAATCCCGGCAGCGCAAACGTCTCGTTACGAGTTAGACCGAGACGGGACTCCCCGCCACGCAGGTCGTTGTCTGCAGCGTCACATGACCGGCGGCGATGGCCTCCGGCCATAGATAGAGGCCGCAGAGCGGCAAAGCCCAATTGAGTTGCTCTCGTCGATGACCGACACGCGGAGCTAGCGTTCAATGCCGAAGGCGTACAGGTATCCGTCGAATGTGCCTATGTAGACGCGGCCGTTCGCGAGCGAGATTCCACCCCAGTGGTTCCAGCTCGCGATTTGGTCGCCGCTGTTCCAGAGTTCCCTGCCCGTCCGGGCGTCTAGGGCGTAGAGCACTGCTTGGGTGGATCCGGCAATCCGCTCTTCGGCGGTATTGGTCAGGCCCACGTCCGGCATTGCTTGGTGGGTGTCCTCCCCGTTGCCGTAGGCGAACACAATGCCGTTCGCCACAACCGGTGGTTCTGCCCGATTCATGTCCCGAGAGATCCACTCTGGCGACAACCAAAGGCCTCCGTCTTCGCGCTCGGCCACTGTGAAGGCCACGATCGCCCCGTCCCTAACCTCCCCGTGCTCGATCTTCGCGTGAAACTGCGAGTGCTTCGGACCCCAGATTGGCGTCAACACCCAAACGGACCCGTCCGAGTCTTCCCAGCTGGCCATGGCGCCCCAGACTCCGGCCGAGGCGAAGTTGACCTCCTCATTGCACACAAGCGGCGAGCGGTATAGCGGGGTGCGGTGGTCATCACCGCCGATGGACTCCAAGTCCATCAGGTAGATCACACACTCCTTGCCCGCATCCACCATCAGCTCGCGTCCCTTGTAGGGGAAGATGGCCGGCGTCACCTGCATGTCGAGGTCGCGCTTGAACAGCCACTCCGCGTTTGTCGGGCCGTAGTAGTCGTACAGCTCCAGCGCACCCGTGTCCGGATCCATCTGCAGCCCAATGATCCCGTTCCCGAATACACCGTTCTCGGGATCCCAAACGCCGTCGCCCGTGCCGGTGTACATCACCTTTTCGGAACTCATTGCCGGTCCCGTCCGACCCCACATGCCGCCTCCCGCCGGTCCCCAGCTGCCGACCTTTTCGGTCTTGAGGTCGTATACATAGGCCATGTTCGGGTTGCCGCCGCAGCGCTGCGCCGTGTGGGTGTAGATCACGTCCTCGACCACGTTGAGGGCATAAGGCTTGCCGTTGGGCGGCATGAACTTCGCGGGGGGCGCCAAGTCCTCGCCATTGGCAAGGTCGAGTCTGCGCAGGCGTCCGTCCCAAGAAGCTGCGTACACGACGTAGTCACCTTCGTCCTTCCCAGGACCGATCACAGGGGTGGCAGTCATTCCCCCCGGGCACAGCAGGTACGGGGGCCGCTGGCCCGGCACGGGGTCCCAATCGCGATCGAACTGTCGCGACCAGATCAAGCTTCCATCCTCGGCGTCGAGGGCGTAGAGGTTGTCGGAGACTCCGGTAACGAGGACGATCTCCTTGACGCCATCCTCGATTCGGACATCCTCGGCGATCAGCGCGGGCAGGAGCGCGTGCATTTGCCTGGGTTCGTTGTCGAGCTGCACCTTCCAGAGAAGCTTGGTTTCGCCAACACTCTCGGTCGTAAAGTAGGACTCGTCTCGCTGCCAGGCGGTCCTCTGAGGATTCCCGCCGTCCGTCAGCCAGTCGGCCCCTTTGGCTGGCAGGGCGATGGCAGCCGCGAGGCAGGATACAGTCAGGAATCTCATGGGGCTCCGATGTTAACCATCTTAAGTCCATCCGTTATGATTGCGAGGAGATGACTCGGGCGGTTCTCGATGGGTGAAATGAAGCGATTCCTGACGCCGGTCCTTCCGCTCGTGGCTGGGGTCGCGGCGATCACAGGACCAAGCTGGGCGGATGACTGGACCACAGTCGGAGCCGACGCCCAGCGGTCGGGATGGGTGCGTGCGGATCTCAAGATTTCGCGGGTGTCGGTCGCGGGCCCGGACTTCCAGTTACTCTGGCGGATGCCAACCTCGAACGTGACGCGTTCCGGAAGCGCATTGAGTGTCCCGGTCCTGATCGATTTCCTCATTAGTCACCGCGGCTTCCGCTCGTTGGCATTCGTGGGCGGCTCTGAGGGCGGGATCTTCGCCATGGACACCGATCTGGCCCGGATGGAATGGGAGCGGCAATTCGCTCCCGGGCCGAGCGAGACTACACCTGACTGCCCGGGCGGTATGACCACCAGCCTGTCCCGCCAGACTGCCTTCGCAATGCCCTCTATGCTCGGGATCGGTGCGAGAGGGCGGCGAACTCCTGCCGTCAGTGGTGTAGGCAGGGCGGGTGAAGGTGCCGTGACGCTCGCAACCGCGAGTGCGCCCAGGCCGTCTACGCAGACCTCCGCAGCCGCAAGACAGGAACGCACCAGACCGCCGGCTCGTCCATCCCTGCGCGGCGTCACGCTCGTGTATGCAGTGCCGGCATCGGGAGATCTGCACGCCCTGTATGTCTCGAATGGCCGGGACCACGTGCCGCCGATGCCGTTCCTGCCCCAGAATGCGCACGCCCGGGGATTGACCGTCAGCGGCAACACCGCATTCGCAGTGACGACCAATGGCTGCGCCGGAGTGCCGGACGGGGTCTGGTCCCTAGACCTTGAGACCGGAATCGTCAGGACGTGGGAATCCGAGGGTGGAGCCATCGCCGGGACAGCCGGAATGGCGTTTGGCCCAGACGGCACGATCTTCGTGTCGACAAGGAATGGGCCTCTCGTCTCCTTGGAGCCACGATCGATGCGGCCAACCATGCGGAGCCGCCAACAACGATTCCGGACCTCTCCTGTTGTGTTCGACTTAGACGGTGCCGACCACGTGACGGCCACTACAGCAGACGGCGCACTGCACGTGTACGCAGCTACACGTCTACAGGAACCAGTCGCTACGGCAGACATCGGAGCCGACCAACTGTCCGCCGAGTCGGCCCTTGCGGCATGGCGTGACGGTGACGGTACACGCTGGATCCTCGCCTCGACTGGTGGTCGCGTAGGAGCTTGGAAGCTGTCCGGGAATCCCGACGAGCGTGGGTTGGAGCACGGCTGGGATCTCGGTGGGCTGACAAACCCTCTGCCGCCAATCGTGGTGAATGGCGTCGTGTTCATCCTTGACGGCGGATCGTCCGGATCGAACGCCAGGCTTTACGCGCTGGACGGGCAATCGGGGAGGCCCATCTGGGACAGTGGCTCCGCCATCCAGGCTCAAGCCAGTGGCCACGTACTCTCCTCAGGACCCGGCCACGTATTCCTGACCGCTCTCGACAATGCCGTGTACGCGTTCGGCCTACCAATGGAGCATTAGACGACAATGCCCTCTAGGATCTGGCCGGTAGCATTGGCACTCTCCGTCCCGGTCGTGCTATGGTCGGCGGATCTGCCCAACGGCCCGGGCCGCGCCGAGCTCGAAAAGCACTGCCAGAGCTGCCACGATCTCGCCAAGTCGGTCTCCTTGCGCCAAGACCGAAATGGTTGGGGTGCCACGTTGCTCAAGATGGTGGGGCTCGGGATGCAGGCAACCGAGGCCGAGTTGCAGAACTTGGCAGATTTCCTGGCCAAGCACTACCCGGCGGAGACGCTTCCTCCGGTCGACGTCAACAAAGCCCG
>JAJDWM010000074.1 GCA_022825595.1 Bryobacterales bacterium
ATGTTCCGGAGAGCCATCGAGGACGATCCCTTGTACGTCCACGCCTACGTAAATCTGGCGGTCTCGCTCGCGACGCAGGGGCATCTCGAGGATGCGCTCGCGGCTATAGAGACGGCATCTGGGATCGAGCCGACCAGCCCGCTCGTCAATCGGGCGAGGACGATGATTGAGCGTGCGCGGCATGGCCAGCAGTCCGGGCCTTGACTGCACCCGCCCCCGCTCGTCGGCAACCCCTGCTCAGCCGGCCGTCAGCAGGAGGACCCAGTCTCCACCGCTATCGCGTCACGATCCGGTTGGGAGCGGCGACCGCAGGAGGGTTCAGAGAAGTGAGCTGAAGGTGGGCTGCGAGGTTGTTGTGCGGTTGCCGGACTCCTTCGACCACTGGCTTACGCGGCGGCGCAGGGCGAAGTTCCGGGTGTAGCGGTCGAGAGCGGGACGGGCCGTGGCCTGTCCGGACCGCACCAGCTCGGCAAACGCCCGTGGCAGTCCGTCCAGAGTGCCGCACACGATCCTGACATAGTCCGGATCGTGCAGGTTGGCGGTCTGGCACGGCCCCGTTGGCGGTGAACGACGATTCCAAACGGCCCCACAACGGCAAGGCACCCACATCGCGCTCTCCAGCTGGACCTCAGCGCAGGAGTGGTTCCCCCGCAATCGTCAGTGGACGAGTTCTGTTTTCCCGTAGTAGCTCGTCCCTTGTATCGCGAGCCTCTCTCTCGCTTGGCCGGGCTCAGCGAAAACCGCCTCGCACTCTCCCTGTCGAAACTCTCCAAAGCTGATTCGTCCCCCCGCCCGGTCGTAGCGGCCGTACCGTGCCTGGCTGTTCGGCGGGGGAACTCAGTCGCTCGTCCGCCCGTCCGTGCGGGCCTTCACCCGAATACGGTCGTCGGTCTCGCCCCGCGAGCCTTCACCAAACTGGGCGCGGGTTATACGGAGCCGTTGCGATTCTCAGAGTCCGAGTCCGCCCTGACTGCTGCGATGGACGCGGATCCACAGCTTGGGAGCGCTAACAACAACCTTGGCGTTCTGCGGGCCGTTCCGGTCTTGGCAGCCGATGCCTTCTGGCGCTAGCATGGTCGCCGTGCAGGGCCTCTCGTGCGGCCTCGTGCCAACGCTTCCCGGAGACCCAGTGAGATTCTCGTCCGCCTCCCCCCTCGCCATTGCCTTGCTGCTGGCCGGCTGCTCGGATTCTGGCAGCCTTGTACCTGCCGACATCACTGTACCTGAGGGCTTTTCGGTGGAGGTAGCGGCGGGCCCGCCGCTCGTTCAGCGACCGATGATCGTGGACATGGACGACGAGGGCCGGCTGTACGTGGCGGAATCCTCCGGTTCGAACGACGATGTTCGGACGCAGCTGTCGGAGAAGCCGCACAGCATCCTACAGCTTCAAGATCTGGATGGGGATGGGAAGTACGACCGCCGCACAGTGTTCGCCGACCGAATGATGCTCCCGCAGGGCGTACTCTGGCACGAAGGCTCCGTATACGTAGCGGCGCCGCCGATCATCTGGAAACTCACGGACGTTGACGGGGACGGAGTTGCCGACCGGCGTGAGGAGTGGTTCGACGGCAAGACACTTACGAACTGCGCTAACGACTTGCACGGTCCTCATCTGGGACTGGACGGGCGGATTTACTGGACAAAGGGAGCCTTTGCTGAGCAGACTTACGTGCGCCCCGGTCGCGAGCCGCTCGTGACGAGGGCCGCGCACATCTTCCGGCGGCGAGTCAATGGGGGTCCTGTCGAGGTGGTCTTGACGGGCGGAATGAACAATCCTGTCGAGGTTGCCTTCGCCCCTGACGGCGAGCGCTTCCTGACTTCGACATTCCTGCACCATCCACAGCTCGGTAAGCGGGACGGAATCGTTCACGCGGTGTACGGGGGCGTCTACGGCAAGGCCCACAGCGTCACGGACGGCCATCCCATGACTGGGGGCCTGCTAGAGGTGATGACGGACACGGGCAGTGCGGCGACCGTCGGGCTGGCCCGGTACGCATCCTCGGTCTTTGGCGAAGACTACCAAGGTCGGTTGTTTGCGACAGCCTTCAACCTGCGTAAGGTCACCTCGCACCGGCTTGTACCTGAAGGGGCTACGTTCCGCACGGAGGACTCGGACTTCTTGGTGTCCGAGAGCAGGGACTTCCACCCCACAGACGTCATGGAAGACGCCGACGGAAGCCTGCTTGTGGTCGACACCGGGCCTTGGTACAAGTTGTGCTGCCCGACCTCGCAGATGGAGGAGCCGGACGTGCTGGGGGCGATCTACAGGGTTCGGCGCCGCGGTGCCTCGCCCTCACCCGGCCCGCGCGGCTCCCAGATCGACTGGAGCGTCCTGACAGCTGCTGGTTTGGCAGACCTCCTCGATGACCACCGCCCCGCGGTCCGTGACCGGGCTGTCCGCGAACTGGCGAAGGCCGGTGACTTGGCCGCCCTAGATGATGTGCTTTCTTCGGGCAGCGAAGTTGCCCGCTTGAATGCCGTCTGGGCCCTCACGCGGATTGGAACTGACGGGGCCCGGTCTACCGTCCGCGCGGGCCTATCGGACAGTTCCGCTTCCGTCCGGCTTGCCACGCTGCACTCGGTGGCACTGCATCGAGACGGCGGGGCTCTCGAGGTGGTGGCGGGCCTGTTGTCGGACCCGGCCGCCGGTGTGCGACGAGGTGCGGCCGAAGCGTTGGGCCGTATCGGTGATGGCCGTGCCGTAGTGCCGCTGCTTGACGCCGCTTCCGACACCCCGGGCGACGAGATGCTGGCGCATTCCCTGATCTACGCCCTGATCGAGATCGCGGACCCGCGAGGGACAGCTTTGGGTCTGGATAGGCGTTCCCCGGCCACCGAGAGAGCCGCCATGATCGCCCTCGACCAGATGCGGCCGCAGGCCCTAACTGGTCGGCAAGTCCTGACCCGTTTGGATTCGGCGGACCCATCTGTCGCGGAATCGGCACGCTGGATCGCAGGTCGCCATCCGGAATGGGGAGGTCTGCTCGCAGGTTACCTGCGGAACCGTCTACATAGTGCCGGCCGGGAGGCGAGCGCTGAAGTGGTCGGGCTACTCGAACGATTCGCGGCGGACCCGACTGTCCAAGACTTATTGGCCTCCTCCGCCGCTGCAAGTGCTGGGTTAGAGGCATCCAAGACGGCGCTGGAAGCTATGGCGGCAGCATCGCTCGAGACGGTGCCTCCGTCCTGGCCCGAGGCAATCGCCGCCGCGCTGGCCCGGGAAGAGACGCGAGCGGAGGCTCTTCGGGCGGCCCGGCGCATCCCCCGCGACGATTCCGGCCACCCGCAGCTCGACCGGGCCCTTGTAGACGTGGCACGCGACCGGAACTTGGACGCAAGCGTGAGGATTCTGGCGTTAGACGCCGGCGCCTCGGCGGTCAGCAGCCTCGACGCGGAATTGTATACGCTCGCAGCCGGAGAAGTCCTCGCGTCCCGTCCCGTGAACTTGCGGGCTGCCGCCGCTCGTGTCCTATCCCTCGTGCCGCTGGGCAGGTCGCAGCTCCTCGATCTCGCAGACCTGCTCCCGAAAGTCGGACCGATGGAGCTTCCCAAACTCGTCGAGGCCTTCGCCCAATCCTCTGCGCGTGATGTGGGAGTCCGCTTGGTTGCCCGCCTGCAGGAGGCCCCGGGCTTGGCCAACCTCAGGGCCGACATCGCGGATCGTGCCACAGCCGGGTACGATTCCGCCGTCCGGGACGAGCTGGACAGACTGCTCATAGGCGAGGTCGCCGGCCTCGAGGGCCAGCGGAACAAGCTTGACGAACTGCTTGAAGAGCTAGAACCCGGAGATCCCAAGAGGGGGCAGGCCGTCTTCAACAGCACCGAGGGCGCCTGCTTGGCATGCCATGCGATAGGGTTTGCAGGCGGCAAGGTCGGGCCGGGCCTAACGACCATTGGCGAGATCCGGGACCGGAGAGATCTCTTGGAGGCGATTGTATTTCCCAGCGCCAGTTTCGTGCGCAGCTACGAGCCAATCGTGGCGGTGGCGGGGGACCGAAGCGTCAGTGGCGTGATCGTCGAGGAGAGC
>JAJDWM010000472.1 GCA_022825595.1 Bryobacterales bacterium
CCGGCTGCAGCATCGGCTCCCCTGACGCCAAGACACTGGAAATCGACGGCTGCACAGAGCTGAGCGCAGTCGACATCACGACTAGGGAGCACCCTGGATTCCCCACCGACATGCAGGCCCAGTTCATGGCGCTGATGACCCAAGCCAGCGGCACGTCGAGGGTAGTCGAGACGGTATTCGAGAACCGCTTCATGCACGTGCTGGAACTGCAGCGCATGGGTGCCGACATCCGTATCTCGGGAAACACCGCGCTGATCCGCGGCCCCGCGCAGCTTTCGGGCGCACAAGTGATGGCATCGGACCTGCGGGCCAGCGCCTGTCTCGTGCTGGGGGCCTTGGCCGCTCGCGGAACGACGACCCTGCACCGCATCTACCACCTGCAGCGCGGCTATGCGCACATGGCCGACAAGCTGCGCGCCGTCGGCGCACGGGTCGAGATCGTCGACGCCTAGCCCGTACGGAACAGCGCCGAGATCAGAGATCAGTCGGGCGCCTCAAGAGAGAAGCGCACGATCTCCTCGTCGTTCCGGATGATCATGTGCCGGTTTGCATAGGCAGGATGCGTCCAGTGCACCGCTCCGAGGTCCCTCCGCCGGTTGAGGGGATTGGTCGGCTTCATGATCTGCGCACGGTCAACCTCCTCGTATCCCTCAGGAGTGAACCGCGCGATGATCAGGTCGCCGCGATCATTGTTGATGAAGTAGCGGTCCCCGTTGCGCACGATCTGACCGGACGCCCAGCGGGCATTCTCCTCTGTCAGATCCAGCGTCTCCCAGACGCGCTTTCCGGTGCGGGCGTCAAGGCAGCGCAGGTGCCCGTAGCTGCCTATGCCGTAGATGTAGTCGCCATCCACAACTGGCGTCGTGACCAGCGAGTGCAGCCCGTCGGTATCAATTTCGCTGTCGCTTGCGCCCTTCCACACGAGTTCTGCCTGCGGGCGGTCCGGCAGCAGACGGTACATCCGCGATCCGTTGTAGAAGGACGACACGAGCAGCCCATGGTGGCTCAGCACAGGAGTGGCGACCGTCAGCCCAGCCTGAATCTTGAACGGCTCCATCCAGTGGACCGCCCCGGTTTCCGGGTCGAGCGACGTGACGGCCGTGGGATGCCAGATGATCAGCTGGCGCGCTCCGCCGGCCTCAATCAGGATCGGCGGGTCGTAGCCGGGCTCGGCGCTGTCGTCCAAGGACCGCCAGAGCTCTTCCCCCGTGACCTTCTCGAAGGCCACAACTTTGGCGTCCGGCGAGCCCCCAACCAGCGCAACAAGGCGCTCGCCAACGACTAGCGGAGCGGCAACGAAGCCCCAAGTCGGGAGTTCGGCGGCGTAGTCCCGCTGATAGTTGCGCCGCCACAACACTTCCCCGCTGTCCACCCGCAAGCAGAGCAGGTCCCCCATCGAGCCCAGAACATATACCCGCTCACCGTCGACGGTGGGGGTGGCTCGCGGTCCCAATGGATATGCGAGGCCGCTGTAGTCGACGGGCCATTCCCGCTCCCAAAGCGTCTCCCCGCTCATCTCGTCGAGCGCCAGAACGCGCTCGAGGCCTTTGCGGCCTTGCGTAGATCGATAGTCGGTCACGAAGACACGACCGTCCGCGACCGCGGGGCCCGCATAACCGTTGGCGATCGGGCTGGACCAATGCCGCCGCGGCCCTCCCTCGGGAAACCGTTCCAGAATGCCGGTCTCGCCCCAGACGCCACGGCGGTCCGAGCCTCGCCACTGGGGCCAGTCCTCGGCGGGTAACAGCGCCGCGGCGAGCAGCAGGAGCATCAGTCGCATGACTGGCATTCTAGCGACCGTGCGCTATGTTGGACCCCGCAGGGCGGTGACCGATTCGACCATGACGCGCAGGCACCGCATCGGAGCCCACACCTCCGCCGCTGGCGGAGTGGACAGGGCCGCCGCCGAGGCGGCCAAGATCGGCTGCAATGCGCTGCAGGTCTTTACCCGCAGCCCGCGCATCTGGAAGGGCAAGCGGCCAGCCAAGGCCAGCATTGAGCGCCTTGCCGAGCTCCGCCACCGTCACGACCTCCAACCCGTAGCCGTTCACGGTAGCTACCTGACGAACTTGGCAAGCGCCGATCCGGTTGTCCGGGCCCGATCCCAAGAGTCGTTTCGCCTTGAGATCAGCAACGCCCGGGCGATCGGGGCCGACTATCTGGTGATCCATCCGGGCAGTGCAGCCGGTCAGGACCGCGAGACGGCGATCAAGGGTTTTGCGCTTGCCTTGGCTGACGCCCAAGATGGCTTCGAGTGGGGCCCGCTACGCCTGCTGCTGGAGAACACGGCCGGTGCCGGCGCCACCCTTGGACGTACGTTCGAAGAGCTGGCCGAGCTCCGGGCCGCCGCCGTGACGGTCTGCGGGGTTCCTGTTGGCTACTGCATCGACACAGCGCACAGCCTCGCTGCGGGGTACGACGTGGCTTCAGCACAGGGTCTGGAGGACACGCTGGAGGCCATCCGAGACCGGCTCGGTCTTGACCGGGTCCGCCTGATCCACGCGAACGACTCGAAGGCCCCGCTTGGCTCCAACCGCGACCGCCACGAGTCCATAGGCGAGGGCCACATCGGCTCAGACGCGTTCCGGCGGATGCTCCGGCATCCCCAGCTGCGGGACAAGCCCTTCATCCTGGAGACGCCTCTGATCGAGAACAGCCACCGGGAGAACGTTCGCAGGATGTGGGACCTAGCCGGTGGGGCCCCGCAGCCGTAGTCCCGTATCAAGCCGCCAAGTTCGGATAGTGCGACGGCGTGTGGCCGGTCAGGGTGACGCAGCGATGTGGGTCAGGCCAGCGAATAGTGGCACTTGTGGGCATACTCCGGTCACCACAGACCGCAGGCTCCCGACCGGGGGGCGGAACGAACTAGTGCTGTGTCAATTGACATTCTTGGGGTAGGCGGAGTTGAGCTCTCGGCGGGCGTTGATCAGTGGTCGATCGTCGCGCACCGAGTATGCGAATACTGACATGCTCAGTCTGCCCTCCCCCACTTCGGACTTGA